>WTJQ01000524.1 GCA_011524785.1 Planctomycetota bacterium
AAGGAGACCGATCCGGTCAGGCTCTTCGACCGCCTCTTCCGCGGCGGCGCCGACCTCGCAACGGCCGCGGACCGCAGCCGTCGTGCCCGCCGGCGCCGCAGCGTCCTGGACCTCGTCCGCGCGGACGCGGCCGACCTCCGTAGGACCCTCGGCACCGAGGATCGCGCGGGCCTGGACCGCTACCTCGACAGCGTGCGCGAGCTGGAGCGTCGCGTGGCGCTCGTCCAGCAGGAGCGCGTCGAGGCCGTGCCTGACAGCGCGCGCCCCGCGGACGTGCCCTCGGATCACTTCGCGCACCTGCGCCTCCTCGCGGACCTCGTGGCGCTCGCGCTCGCCACGGACCGCACCCGGGTGGTCACGCTGCAGCTGGCCAACGAGGGCTCCAACCGCTCCTTCCCGGAGCTGGACGTGAGCGAGGGTCACCACACCCTGTCCCATCATGGCGACGACCCGCTCAAGCTCGAGCCGATCGCCCGCATCGATCGGGCCTACCTCGGCGTCTTCAAGCACCTCCTCGATCAGCTGAGCTCCGCCGGCGAGGGGGAGGGCAGCCTGCTCGATCACTGCGCGGCGCTCTACGGCTCCGGGATCGCCGACGGGAACCGGCACGACCACGACGACCTGCCGCTCCTGCTCGCAGGGCGCATGGGGGGCGTGCTGCACCCCGGGCGGACCCTCGAGCTCCCTGCCGAGACCCCCCTGGCCAACCTGCACCTCACCCTGCTCCACGGAATGGGCCTGCCGGTCGGCAGCTTCGCCGACGCGAGCGGGACGCTGGACACCCTCTGAGGGCGAGAGGGAGTCGCGCCTAGGCGCGCCGTCTGCGGCTCGGCTGGCAGTGGGGACACAGGTACAGCCTGCGCGTCCCGACCTCGCTCCTCCGGATCCGGGCGCTGCATCGCCGGCAGGGCTTGCCCGAGCGCCCGAAGACCGCGTGGCGGAAGCTGCGGCGGCGCTCGCCCAGCCGCTTCGCTTCGCGGACCTCGTCCGGGAGCTCGGTGATGCCGCCCGTTCGGTAGGACCTCCGCGTCACCTCGCGGATCTGGCGTGCCAGCAGCGCGACCGTCTCGTCGTCGAGGTCCTTCGGACGGGCCTCGGGGCGCAGCCCGGTGAAGAAGAGGATCTCGCTGCGGAGGTAGTTGCCGAGGCCCGCCACGAAGCTCTGGTCGAGGAGCAGGGCACCCAGGCTGCGTCCCGCGAAGCGCCGGTCGCGCAGGCGTCGCCGGATGCGTGCGGGCGTCGTGTCGCGGGCGAGCACGTCCGGACCGATGCGCGCCAGGAAGGGGTGCTGGTCGAGCTCGTGCTCCTCCAGGACCTCGATGTCCGACGCGCTGTACAGCAGGGCCCAGCGGTCGGCGGTCTCCAGCGCCACGCGCAGGCTGCGCCCGAGGTTGGGGGGCTTGCCCGCCGGGCAGATGCGCCAGACGCCGTAGAGCTGGTTGTGGGAGTAGAGGGAGAGCCCGTTCTCGAAGTGCGTGAGCAGCGCCTTGCCCCGGGGCTCGACCTCGAGCACCCGCTGGCCGCTGAGGACGCCCTCCTCCGGCTTGAGGCGCGGCAGCCCGAAGCGCACGCGCTCGACCCGCTGGTCGACCAGCACCTCGGCGAGGCGATCGGCGACGCGGCGGATCTCGGGTCCCTCGGGCATGGCTGTGGAGGGTTCGCCCCGGTGCCCGGGATGGATGCCATGCGGGCCGCGGACTCCAGACGGAGGCCCGCCTCCAGGCGTCTTGCGGTAGAACGGAGAGGTGCGACAGCTCTTCGCCTTGATCCTGCTCCTCGCCCTGGGCCCCATGGCCCTGGCCGAGGTCCACGTCATGCGAGCGACCCTGAACGACCCGGTCGGCGTGAGCTCGGGCCTGGGTCAGGTGGAGGTGACGGTCAACGACGTCACGGGCCAGGTGACGCTCCACGGGAGCTACAGCGGTCTGGCCGGGACAGCCATCGACGCGCACCTGCACGAGCCTGCCGTCCTGGTGGTCCTGAACCACGACGGGGGCACCGCAGGCACCCTCTTCGGCGAGGCGGTCCTCAGCGCGACCGACATCGCGACCATCCTGGATGGCGACACCTGGATCATCGTCCACACGACCCAGAACCCGCTCGGTGAACTGCGCGGGGACGTGCTCTATCCGCGCGAGACGATCCCGTGCTTCGGGAACGGCTCGCAGAACGTGCCGGCGACCGCGAGCGCCGGCTTCGTCAGCGGCGGCGTGGAGGTCGATCGCACCACCGGCGCGGTGAGCGTGCGGGTGCCCTACGGGAATCTCTCCTTCCCGATCACCGGCGCGGTCCTCGGGCGAGGGGACCGCGGCGCGAACGGCCCGACCCTGCTGCAGCTGGCGTGGACCGGAGCCCAGGACGGCGTGCTCACGGGTGCGGGCACCCTCACGCCGGACCAGGCCCGCGACGTGGCGGACGGGTTCTCGTACGTGCAGGTCCTCACCAGCGGCTACCCACTGGGCGAGGTCCGGGGGCAGGTGCGGACCGCGTTCCTCGGGCGGCGCTACTGCGAGGCCGCGCCCACCTCCCTCGGGTTCGGTGGCTTCCTCATCGGAGTGGGGGACGCCGTGGCCTCGAGGAACGACGCGACCCTGCAGGCGTTCGACCTGCCTCCCAATCAGTTCGGCTTCTTCCTGGTGGGGACCGGCTCGGGCCAGGTCGCTCCGCTCGCGGGCAGCTCCGGGCGCCTCTGCCTGGGAGGAGCACCCCTCGCGCGCTTCGCCCCGCCCGTCATGAACACCGGGCCCTTCGGACGCCTGGATCTCGTCCTCGACCTGACGGCGCTGCCCTTCACCCCGCAGGTCGCCGTGCAGCCCGGGGACACCTGGAACTTCCAGGCGTGGTTCCGGGACGTGCCCGCGACCTCGAACCTGACCAACGCGATCACGGTCACCTTCCGCTGAGGCGGGGGTCGCGGCGCGGGCAATCCCGGCCGGGCGTTGCGCGCTGGGGGAGCCGCCGGTACTCCGGGGACATGCGCACGACGACCTCCGCCCTCCTCGGGATCTCGGCCTCCCTGCTCACCCTCCTCGCCGCCGGATCGCGCGAGGACCTGCCCGCGGCCGTGATCGACGGCGAGGGCTGGCAGGAGCTGACCCTCGAGGACTTCGTCAACGTGAACGGCGACGCGACCACGTGGGCCCAGGAGGGCGGCTCGATCGTCTGCACCGGCAAGCCCCTGGGCGGAGCGCGGACCCAAGAGCCCTACGAGAACTTCGAGCTCGTCGTCGAGTGGAAGCACCACGCCCACGCGGGCAACTCCGGCCTCTTCCTCTGGTGTCCGGAGTCGGCCTTCACCGACCTCCCCCCGGGAACCCTGCCGCGCAGCGGGATCGAGGTGCAGGTCCTGGACCTCGGGTACGAGGAGAACTGGGAGAAGGGTCACGACGGCAAGCCCTCGGGCTGGTTCACCAGCCACGGGGACGTGTTCCCGGTCGGGGCCTCCTCGATGACGGCCTTCACGCCCCAGATCGACTATCCGCGCGGCGAGGAGTCCTACCGGGTGGGCAATCCGAACAGCTCCCGCAGCTTCCCCACGGCGCGACGCGTCCGTCCCCACGGGGAGTGGAACCACTACTACGTGCGCGCGATCAACGGCGAGGTGCGCCTGTGGGTCAACGGGCGCGAGGTGAACGGGGGGCGCGACTGCCAGCCGGCCAGCGGCTACCTGGCCCTGGAGTCGGAGGGCTCGAAGATCGAGTTCCGGAACCTCCGGATCCGGCGACTTCCCTGATCTCAGCGCAACCCACGCCCGCCCTGGACGTCAACCCGGGTGGGAGGGGGTGGCGGTGGCTGGAGCACGCGCTCAGCGGGTGCGTCGGGCCTTCTTGGTCGCCTTTGCGGCCTTCGACGCCTTGCGCGTCGCGGGCTTGCTGGAGGCAGCCTTCTTGGCGACCTTGCGCTTCGCGGCCTTCTTGCGGGCGGGTGCGACCTCGCCCTTGCCCGTGGCCTTCCGCGTTGCGGCCTTCTTCGTCGGCGCCTTCTTCGTGGCGGTCTTGCCCGCAGCCGCCTTCTTGCGGCTCGACGCGCGGCGCGGCCGCACCGTCCGCCCCTCCTCGTCGACCTCGACCCCGAGCTTGGCGGCCAGTCGAACGCGCTGCTTGCGGCTGCTGGCGGTCAGCATGCTCTCGTAGGCCTCCACGAACTTCGCGGCCTTCGCTCGCTTGATCGCCTTGGCAACGACCTTCAGGGGGACGCTCTCCAGGTCCTTCACGCGGACGCAGCCCGCGCCCATGTCGAGGCGCTGCCCGGTCGCCTTCCACTCCTCGACGAAGCGCTCCTTGCCGTCGGCGTCGCAGTACACGCAGAAGAGGTAGATCCCGATGTGCTTCTTCTGCGACGCCAGGGACGCGAAGGGCAGCGGCTGGTCGGGATCGCAGTGGTAGCCCAGGGGGTACTCGGCGTGAGGCAGGTACCAGCCGATCATCCCGTACTGGATGCCCTCCTCGAACTCGGGCCCGATGTTGGCGTTGATGACCTCACGGATGGCCTCCAGGGCCTCGCGGCGGTCGTCCGGCAGCGATGCCAGGTAGGCCTCGACGGTGGTGGGCTTCTTGGGCATGGCCGGAGCCTAGCGCGGGCGCGAACGGCCGGGGCGGGCGCGGGTCGGTGCTTGCACTATCGTGACGCCCATGAAGGCCTCCCTCCTCGACGACGCGACCCGCGCCCAGCTCGCCGTGCGCGCCCAGCAGCTCACGGCCGAGGCCCGTCCCGCCTGGGGCCGCATGGGGGTGGTGGCCATGCTCAACCACCTCAACCTCTCCTTCCAGAGTGCGAGCGGCGAGCTCCGCCTCCAGCGCGCGCTGATCGGTCGCGTGTTCGGGGCCGTGGCCAAGCGGGTGTTCGTCCGGGGGGACGCAGCCTTCATGAAGAACGGGCCCACGGACCCGCAGCTGCTCCAGGAGGAGGGCGGGTTCGAGCCGGCGCTGGCCGAGCTCCTCGCGCGGCTCGACCGCTTCGCCCAGCCAGGGGGGATCGGCGAGCACCCCCACGCGTTCTTCGGGGCCCTGACCCGGGAGGAGTGGGGCTGGCTCATGGCCAAGCACGTGGACCATCACCTGCGGCAGTTCGGGGTCTGACCGACGCATCCCCTCGAACGCGGAGCGGCCGCGCGCGGATGTCCGCGCGCGGCCGCTCGTGCATGGGGGCCGAGGCGCCAGCCTCGACGATCCCCAGCAGCCCTCAGAGGCTGTCGCCGACCTTCCTCTTCTTCTTCGGCGCCTCGTCCTTCTGCGAGGCCTTCTCCTTCTTGGCCGGGGCCTTGCTCTTGCGGCTGGCCGGCTTCTCCTTGGCCTTGCTCTTCGACTTGGACTTCTTGTCGGACTTCTCCTCGGTGGCCGAGGACTTCTTGAGGGGCGCGTCGAACTGCTTCTGGAGCTCCTCCAGCTTGGCCTTGCCGTCCTCCGCGGAGATCTTGCCAGCCTTGATGGCGGCCTCGATCTTGCGGGCCTGCTCCTCGAAGCGCCGACGGGCCTCCTCGACCTTCCCCTTCCGACCCGGGGCGGCA
>WTJQ01000403.1 GCA_011524785.1 Planctomycetota bacterium
ATCGATGCACGGCGAGTTCGACTGCAGCCGAAAGTCGTTGTCGAGCCAGGTGGTCGGGTCGTCGTCGGGTCCATCCGGATCGACGAAGAACGGGTTGGCGTCGAAGTTGCCAGGACCCGGCCAGCCACCGGCCACGAGGCAGTGCTCCAGGGAGACCGGGTCCCCCCCGTCGTCGTAGTCAGGGGAGAGCGGGGCGTCGTTGCCCGTCAGGATGCAGTTGCGCGCCGCGAAGTTGGTCCCGCCGTCGATGAACAGACCACCCCCGGCGACGCTCGCCGCGTTGTTCACGAACACGTTGTGCAGGAGCTCGATCGAGTGGTTCCTCAGGTACATGCCGCCGCCGTACGGCGCCTCGTTCCCCTCGACCACGTTGCGTGAGAAGTGGGGGTTCGTCGACGAGCACCAGACCCCGCCACCGTCGTCGCCGGCCGTGTTCCCCGCGATGCGGTTGCCGGAGACGATGGGCGGGAAGCCCGCCGAGAACATCATCATCACGCCGCCGCCGGACTGGCTGGTCCGGTTCCCGATGATCACGTTGTCGAGCAGGTCGATGGAGCCGTTGAAGGCGAAGATGCCTCCGCCGTGGTCGCTGAAGGCCTCGTTGCCCTCGATCAGGTTGCCCGTGACCGAGCCCGTCATGTTGCTGACGTAGAGCGCGAGGCCACCGCCCGTCCCCTGGGCGAAGCAGCCCCGAACCACGTTGTCGTGGATGTCCGGGGAGCTCATGCCGTAGCAGGCGATCCCTCCTCCGTCGCTCGCCGTACAGCCCTCGATCACGTTGCCGAGGATTCGAGGGGAGGCGTCGTAGCAGAAGATGCCGCCGCCGATCGGATCCCCCCCGAAGTCCGTCCCGCTGCCGCCCGACAGGGTGAAGCCCTCCAGGATCGAGCCCGACCCCTCGCCGGTCTCGAACCGCACGCAGCTCCCCGCGCCCCCCGCATCGATCTTGGTCGTGGCGGGGCCCGCGATGCTGCGCAGATGGACCGCCTTGCCGCCGAAGTCGAGCACCTCCAGGTAGGTCCCCGGCCTCACGAGGATCTCATCGCCATCGACCGAGGCCACGAGCGCCTGCTGGATCGTGGGGAAGTCGTCGGGGACCAGCAGGATGGAGGACAGGAGGCAGACGGCGATGCTCATGGGGTCGACACGGAGCGTCCGTGCCTCACCCAGTCTCTGCGGCGCCTCCGGGAGTCGCAACCCGGGCCGTCCCATGCCGAGTCCGTCCCGATCCTCGAGCCCCTGGAACGGACACGGCTGACTCGAGTCCGCGCACGACGCCGCCTCGAGTCCGTCCGCACGGCCCCAGGTAGGATGAGCCCCTCGATCTCGTCATGCGCCTGATCCCCCTGCTCATCCCCATCGCGATCGGCCTCGTGGCGACAGCTTCCGCCCAGGTCCATCACCATCCGGACGGCCGTCCCTGGAAGCAGCAGGCCCGTCGCGGGCCGGACGCCGAGGTCCAGGGCTGGCTCTACAACCTCGGGGTCACCGGGCTGCGCGTGAAGCTCGAGGACGAGCAGCCCACGCACCTCGTCGTGGGGCACGTCTTCGAGGGCACGCCGGCGGACGGCAAGGTGCGCGTGGGGGACCGCATCGTGGGCGCACGCGGCCTGCGCTTCGAGACGCCCCACCGCAACGGGTACGGCATGGACAAGTTCGGACCTGACGGTCCGATCGCGGACTTCGCCGAGGCGCTCGAGCGCGCCCTCCGCTCCAAGAAGCGAGAGCTGCGGCTGAAGCTGGAGCGGCCGGGAGGGTCGGGCTCCGACAAGCGCTTCGAGGTGAAGCTCAAGCTGCCCGCCCGCGCCGAGTCGTTCGACGACTCCTTCCCCTTCGACTGCCAGCACACGGAGGACGTGCGGGAGCGCCTCTGGGAGCACCTCGCCGAACAGCAGCGCGACGACGGCTCCTGGGGCAACCCGGTCCACAACACCTTCGCCCCGCTCGCCCTGCTCTCCAGCGGACGCCGGGAGTACCGCGACGAGGTCGAGCGCTGCGCGCGGTTCCACGCCCGCAACACGTCGACCGAGGACTCCTCGGGCCTCGTGAACTGGAAGTACATGGCCGCGGCCATCGTGCTGAGCGAGTGGTACCTGGAGACCAAGGAGCGCTGGGTGCTCCCCGAGCTCGAGGAGATCCGCGACTTCCTCTGCACGACCCAGTACCTGGAGCTCTCCCAGGTGAACCCCAAGGTGCGCGAGTCGCACCCGCACGCGTACCCCAAGAACGCCGAGCAGCAGCACGGCGGCTGGGGCCACAACCCCGGGTTCGAGGGCTACGGCCCCATCGCGATGATCACGGGCCAGGGCGCCCTCGCCTTCGCCCTGATGGACCGCTGCGGCGTCGAGATCGAGGAGGCGCGGCACCGCGCGGCCTACGCCTTCCTGCAGCGCGGCACCGGCAGCAACGGCTACCTGTGGTACGGGGACTCGGTGGCAGGCGACCAGAACTGGGCCGACATGGGCCGCACCGGAGCCTCCGCCATCGCCCACTGGATGAGTCCCCACCGCGAGCACCGCAAGCAGGCCCTGCTCCACGCGAAGCTCATGGGCGAGCAGCCTCAGAGCTTCCCCGACACGCACGCGTCGCCCCTCATGGGGATGGCCTACGGAGCCCTCGGCACCTCGATCGACAGGCGCTCCTTCGAGGCGCTGATGGAGGCCAACCGCTGGTGGTTCCTCCTCGCCGAGTGCCCCGACGGGACCTTCGCGTACCAGCCCAACCGGGACAACGCGGGCTACGGGAACGACGCGCGGCTGCTGGCCACGACCGTGACGGCCTTCATCCTCTCGATCCCCCTCGAGGGGCTCGTGATGACGGGCCGGAAGGCGCGCTAGACCCTGAGCGCCGATCACCGGAGCGAGGTCTCGGGGAATCGCACCGCGTGCCCACGTTCGAGGGTTCGCCTTGTTCGATGCCCCCGAGGGCATGCCCCCGAGGGACACTCCAGCCATGACGCTGCGGCCTCCAGACACCGGGCTCCCGCGCCGGCTCCCGCCGGCGGGGCTCGAGGCATCGGACGGCATGGGGGCACTGTTCTCCCTGGCCGCGGCGCTCCTCACCGCGGGCGGTGTCGCCCTGGCCAGCGCGGACTCCGCGCTCCTCTGGGCCGTGGGCCAGGTCCTCCTGGCGCTGGCCTTCCTGCAGTGGTTCTCCCTCCTGCACGAGGCCGGCCACGGGATCCTCTTCCGGAGCCCCTCGCCGAACCGCGTCGTGGGATGGATCGCTGGGTTCCTGACGCTGATCCCCTTCCCGAGCTGGTGCGTGGTCCACGGCGCCCACCACCGCTGGACGGGCTGGCGGGACCTGGACGCGTCCAGCGAGATCCTGGCCCCTCGCCCTCGTCGCGCGGTCGAGCGAGGGCTCTGGAACGTGGCCTGGGCCACTTGGCTGCCCCTGTTCTCGATCGTCTACAGGTGGAGCAACTTCTGGAACGTCGCCCGCTTCCTTCGCTTCCACCCTGAGAGCGCACGCGCGGCGATCGTTCCTGGCGCGCTCCACCTCCTCGGGTACGCCGCGCTGGCGGTCGTGGCCGGGCCCGGCGAGCTCGTGGCGTTGGTGGGTCCCGGCCTCCTCCTGGGCCTCGCGCTCCAGGACCTGGTGCTCCTGAGTCAGCACACGCACATCCCGACACCCTCCTCCCAGGGGGTCGAGGCCCGACCTCGCAGCGGACGGGAGCAGGCCACCTACACGCGCTCGGTCGCACTCCCCCCGTGGCTGGGCGTGGGGCTGCTCTGCGGAATCGGGGAGCACGAGCTGCACCACGCCTTCCCGCAGGTGCCCGGGTACCGCCTGCATCGGATCCCTTCCTCCCCGCCGCGGCGCGTCCGCGCCCTCCACTTCCTGCGGCAGGCGAAGCGGCTTCGCGGCACGCAGTTCCTCTTCAGCGACGGAGAGGCCACGGGCCTCGACGTGTGATCCTCGCGGCGGCTCGCCGAGACGTCAGATCGCTCCGCCGCCGGACTCGCCGGTGCGGATCCGGATGCACTCGAGGAGCTCGGTGACGAAGATCTTGCCGTCGCCGATCTCGCCCTCCCCCCGGCGAGCAGCGCCGAGGATCGCGTCGATCGTGACCTGCAGGAACTCGTCGTTGCAGGCGATGTCGAGGCGCACCTTGGGCGCCAGCTCGGGGCCGACCTCGAGGCCGCGGTAGATCTCGAGGCTCTCGGCCTGCCCGCGCCCGGAGCAGCGCGTGACGGTGATGCGGGTGATCTCCGCGCGGATCAGGGCCTGGCGGACCTGGTCGAGCTGCTCGGGGCAGATGATCGCAGTGACGAGCTTCATCGGTGAGGTCCGGGATCAGTTGGGGTTCAGGAGGCCGTAGCCGCTCTCGCCGTGGACGGCGTGGTCCATGCCCGCGAGCTCGCCGCGCTCGGCGAGGCGCAGGCCCACGGTGCGCTCCACGAGGACCAGCAGGACGATGGTCCCAACGGCCGATGCGCCGCCCGCCACGACGACCCCGAGAGCCTGGTGACCGAACTGCACCAGCACGCCGTGCTCGGGCACGTCACGGAGGAAGAAGGTCAGGCCCAGCGCGCCGACGATGCCGCCGACCCCGTGGATCCCGAAGACGTCCAGCGTGTCGTCGTAGCCGAGCCGGCTCTTGAGCGTGATGGCGCCGTAGCAGGCGACCGAGGCCAGCAGCCCCAGGGCCATCGCGCCTCCCGGCTGGACGTCGCCAGCGGCCGGGGTGACCGCCACGAGCCCGGCGAGGATGCCGGACACGAGCCCGAGGCTGGTGGCCTTCCCGTGGCGCCAGCCCTCGAGCAGCATCCAGCCGAGCGCGCCGGCCGCCGCGGCGACCTGGGTCGCGGTGAGGGCCTGGGCGGTCTTGAGCCCGCTCTCCACCGAGCTGCCTGCGTTGAAGCCGAACCAGCCGACCCACAGCAGCCCGGCCCCCATCAGGGTCATGACCAGGTTGTTCGGGTGCATGGCGACCCGCGGGAAGCCGCGCCGCGCTCCGAGGTAGAAGGCCGCCACGAGGCCAGCGACCCCTGCCGACACGTGGATCACGGTCCCGCCAGCGAAGTCGATCGCGTCCCCGGTGAGGAAGCCGCCACCCCACACGATGTGGGCCAGCGGGTTGTAGATCAGCACGCTCCAGAGCGCGATGAAGAGGCAGTAGCCCAGGAAGCGCACGCGCTCCGCGAAGGCGCCGGCAATGAGCGCGGGGGTGATGATCGCGAACTTCCCCTGGAACATCGCGAAGACGTACTCGGGGATCCCGCCGTCCATGATCGCGGTGTCGATGCCCGAGAGCATGACCTTGGCAGGGTCCCAGCCGACCACGCCCCCGATCGTGTCGCCGAACGACATCGAGTAGCCGACGACCACCCACAGCACGCCGATGATCGCCATCGCCGCGAAGCTGTGCATCATCGTCCCGAGCACGTTCTTCGTGCGGACGAGGCCGCCGTAGAACATGGCGAGGCCGGGCACCATGAGGAGCACGAGCGCGGTGCTCGTGAGCATCCAGGCGGTGGTGCC
>WTJQ01000036.1 GCA_011524785.1 Planctomycetota bacterium
TCGACCCTCGCGAGCTCCAGGGCGGAGCTCAGGGTGCACGGCCCGGGACACGTGTCCCAGGGCAGCCAGAGGCGCTGCGGGAGAGGAGGCTGCATGGCGCGGGCTCAGACGATGCCGCCCCCCCCTCCTGAGGCCGGAGCCGGACGCTCGGCCGCGATCCGCGCGCGATAGCCGGAGGTCCGGTAGGTGGAGAGCGGGTCGAGCGCACCGCCCTGCTCCTGGCGAACGGACGCCAGCAGCGCGTCCACATCGGTCCGGAAGGCCTGCCGCAGGACCTCGGCGGCAACGAGCGCGTCGTTGCTCTGCTGCGCGGCCTCGAGGGCCGCGTGGTCCACCAGGAGCGCCTGCGCGAACGCTCGCTGGAGGGCCACGGCGCTCAGCATCAGGCTCTCGAGCGGATCGGTCACGTTGTGCGACTGATCCATCATCGTGGCCAGGTCGGTGGGCAGCGCGCCGCGCCGCTCGGCCTGGACGAGCTCGTGGCAGACCAGGAACAGCTGGAAGGGCTGGATGCTGCCCGCGTCGAGGTCGTCGTCCCCGTACTTGCTGTCGTTGAAGTGGAAGCCGCCGAGCTTCCCGGCGTGCACGAGGCGCGCGACGATCTGCTCGATGTTCACCGTCGGCGCGTGGTGACCGAGGTCCACGAGACAGCGCGCGCGCGGCCCCAGGTGCTGGGCCGCGAGCAGGCTCGAGCCCCAGTCGGAGACGACGGTCGAGTAGAAGGCCGGCTCGTAGAGCTTGTGCTCGAGCAGCGCCATCCAGCCCTCCGGCAGCCCGGCGACGATCGCCTCCATGCTCTCGAGGTAGCGCTCGAAGGACCGGCTCAGGTCCTGCTGGCCGGGGAAGTTGGTGCCGTCCGCGATCCAGACGGTGAGTGCGCGAGAGCCGAGGGCCACGCCGGCCTCGACGCAGGCCAGGTTGTGCTCGATCGCGGCGCGGCGCACGGCGGCGTCGGTGTGGGTGAGGCTGCCGAACTTGTAGGAGAGGGAGGCGCCGGGCTGGTCCTGGAAGGTGTTCGAGTTGACCGCGTCGAAGCCGAGGCCGAGGGCTTCCCCCTCCTCCCGCAGCCCAGCGAGATCGTCCGTATGGTCCCAGGGGAAGTGCAGGGAGACCCGCGGCGTGCACCGCACCAGCTGCTGGATCACGGCGCAGTCGGCGAGCTTCTCGTGGACCGAGCGCGGCTCGCCCGCCTGGGGGAAGCGCGCGAAGCGCGTGCCCCCGGTCCCCACCCCCCAGGACGGGATCGCGACCTCGAACCGCGCCAGGCGCTGGCGCACGACGTCCAGGTCCAGGCCGCGGCGCTCGCACTGCCGACGCAGGTGGTCGAGCCCCTCCAGGACGTGGGCCTCGTCGTGGGTGTTCTGGCCGTCGATGTGGTCAGGGTCGATCATCGGGGGAAGGCCCCCGGATTCCCGCCGTCGACGTTGATCACGTTCCCCGTGGAGCGGCTGGCAGCATCGGAGGCCAGGAAGGCGATCGCCTCGGCCACGTCGCGCGGCCGCACCGTGGTCCCCAGCAGGCTGCGCTTGCGATAGAACTCCTCGACCTCGCCGGGTTCGATGCCGTGATCGCGCGCGCGCTGCTCGCGCCACTCGCCCTCCCAGATGCTCGAGCCCTCGATCACGGCGTCGGGGTTGACGGTGTTGACGCGGATCCCGTCCGGCGCCCCCTCGACCGCCATGCAGCGAGCGAGGTGGAGAGCCGCGGCCTTCGCGCTGCTGTAGGCCGCGCTGCCCTTGGAGGTCGCGAGCGCGTTCTTGCTGCCGACGAGGACGAGGGAGCCTCCCCGCCCCTGCCGCCGCAGGAGCTCGAACGCCTCCTGCGCCACGAGGAAGGTCCCGCGAGCGAGCACCCCGAAGCTGTGGTCCCAGGCCTCGGCACTCGTGGCCTCGACGGCCGCCGCACTGGCGAACCCCGCCGAGGAGACGACCAGGTCGACGCCCCCGAACTCCTGCGCGGCCCGCGCGAACGCGCTGGCGACGGCGGAGGGATTCGCCACGTCGGCGGTCACCGCCCGCACCACGTCCCGGCCGTGCCGCTCGGTGAGCGCGCCCAGCGCCTCCACCAGGCGCTGCTCGGCCAGGTCCACGAGGACCACGGCAGCACCCCTCTCGAGGAGCAGCTCGGCCGTGGCGCGTCCGATCCCGGCCGCGGCCCCCGTCACGAGGGCGACCTGGCCCTGCAGGGGCGGAGGCGCGGGCATGCGATCCAGCTTGGCCTGCTCCAGGCGCCAGTACTCGATCCCGAACGCCTCGGCCTCGTCGAGGCCCTGGTAGCGGCCATGGCGCTCGGCCCCCCGCATCACGCGAATGGCGTTGCGGAAGAACTCGGAGGCGATCCGCGCCTCTCGCGCGCTGGGGCCGAAGGTCAGCATCCCGAGGCGGGGAACGAGGAACACCACCGGATCGGTGCCGCGCAGGGCCGGGTCGCCGGGCCGCGCCCAGCGCTGGTAGTAGGCCGCGTAGTCCGCGCGGTAGGCCGCGAGGCGCGCGGCCAGCTGCTCCGCGTCGTCCGCTCCGCCGTCGGCGAGGACGAGGGGCAGCCGGCGGGTCCGCAGGAAGTGGTCGGGGCAGGCCGTCCCCGCGGCAGCGAGCCTCGGCAGGTCGCGCCCGTTGACGAGGTCCAGGACCTCTGGCTCGTCACAGAGGTGCGCGATCCGCGGTGCACCCTCGAGCAGGCCGCGAAGACGCACCGCGAGTCGTGCCAGGGCCTCCCGCCGATCCGCCGCGGGCAGCGACTCGCAGCGAGGCCCCCCGTGGTCTCGGGCGGCATCCCGCCCCCCCACGAAGTTCTCGGCACGCGCGATGAGGTCGAGGGTGTTGCGCTGGCACTTGGCCGAGTCGTCGCCCCAGGAGATCAGGCCGTGGCCCGCCATCACGACGCCCCTCAGGTCGGGCGCGTTCGCCACCAGGTCGCGGATGGCCCGTGCGAGGGTGAAGCCGGGGCGCGTCCAGCCGACCCAGCCGACCTCGCCGCCGAAGGCCTCCGCCACGAGCTCCTCCCCGCGGTCGCAGCACGCCAGGGCGATGACGGCGTCGGGGTGCGTGTGGTCCACGTGCGCGAACGGCAGCAGCGCGTGCAGCGGCGTGTCGATGCTTGCGGCCCGCGCGACGTTCCCGAACGCGCAGAGGGGCAGCAGCTGAGCCAGCTCGTCGTCCTCCGCCCCGGCCTCGGCGCGAGCCTCGAGCTCCCCGTGACGCGCGAGATCGACGCAGGCGAAGCCGTCCTCACGGATCGAGCCGAGGTCCCCTCCGGACCCCTTGACCCACAGCACGAGGCGCTCCTCCCCCGTGAGGGGATCCAGCTCGAGGGCCTTGGCCGAGGTGTTCCCTCCCCCGAAGTTGGTCACGGTGGGGTCAGCACCGAGGGCCCGGCTGCGAGCGACCAGGCCCCCAAGGGTCGTCCCGGGAGGTCCAAGGGACGCGCGCGAGAGGGAGGCGACCTTCATGACCTCACTCTAACGGTCAGAGGCGAGCACGGGCGGTCACGCTCCGCGGAACCGCTGCCCATCACCGCTTGCGGATGATCGATCTTGCGTGCATGCTGAGCGAATGTACGAGGCCGAGCGCGAGCGAGCGATCCTGCGGGTCGTGGCGGAGCAGGACTTCGTGTCGGTCCAGGACCTCACGCAGCGCCTCGACATCTCCGAGGCGACCATCAGGCGCGATCTGAAGCGCCTGAGCGAGGGGGGGCGGATCCGGCGAGTCCGCGGCGGGGCCCAGTCCATCGAGCGACCGGTTCTGACCGGTCAGCCGCAGTTCGGGGCCGATCAGGGTCGCAACGCGGCCGCCAAGCGCGCCATCGCCGAGCGCGCGGCGGCGCTGTGTGAGCCCGGCGACTCCATCGTCCTCGACGGCGGCACGACCGTGTTCGCCATGACCGAGTTCCTCGGGAGCATTGGACTGCGCGTGCTCACGAACTCCTTCCCGGTCGCGCATGCCCTCTCCACCAGCACGACCAACCGCGTCTCCGTCCTGGGCGGGGAGATCTATCGCGAGCAGCAGGTCATCGCGAGTCCCTATCCCCAGCCCATGGTCGCGGGGTTCAGCGCACGCAGGCTGTTCCTCTCCGCGCAGGCGGTCGGCCTGCACGGGCTCATGCAGACCGACCCGCTCCTCATCCACGGCTCCCTCGCCCTCCTCGAGCGCGCCGAGGAGGTCGTGGCCCTGGTGGACAGCTCCAAGTTCGAGCGACGCGGGGTCCACGTCTCCTGCCCCCTACAGAAGGTGGACGTCCTGATCACCGACGCAGGGATCAGCGCGGGAGCGCGGCGCATGGTCACCGAGGCCGGCGTGTCGCTGGTGATCGCCGAGGTCCGCTGAGTGGCAGCGGTGCGGCGCATCGCGGTCCTCGACGTCGGGAGGACCCACACCCGGGTGGCCCTCGTGGAGGCTGCCACCGGCGCGGTCCTGTCGGTGGACACGTGGAGCAGCGCAGCCTCGCTCGACGGCCCGTACCCCCACCTCGAGGTCGAGCGCACCGAGGCGCGCCTCTTCGAGTCGCTGCGCTCCCTGGTCGACAAGGACACCCCGCCGGACGCCATCGTCCCGGTCACGCACGGCGCGAGCGCGGCCCTGCTGGATGGTGAGGCACTCGCCCTCCCCGTGCTCGACTACACGGCGCCGCTCCCCAGCCTCCCGGTCCCGGCGGAGCACTTCGCGGAGACCCTCTCGCCTCCCCTGCCGGGCGCGCTGAACCTGGGCAGCCAGCTCGCCTGGCTCGAGGCGCAGCACGCCGAGGCCTTCGGCCGCGCGGACACGCTCCTCCCCTACCCGCAGTACTGGGCCTGGCGGCTGAGCGGCGCGCGCGCCGCCGAGGTCACCTCCCTCGGCTGCCACACGCACCTCTGGGACCCGCGCGGTGCGCACCCCTCTCGACTCGCGACGGAGCGAGGCTGGGAGCGCCTGCTCCCTCCCCTGGCGCGAGCGGACGCCGTGGTTGGCACGCTGCTGCCGCACGTCCAGGAGGCCACGGGGCTGCCAGCCTCCACCCAGGTCCTCGCGGGGATCCACGACTCGAACGCCGCCTGGTGGTCGCACCGGCGCGGGCGGGAGACCCCCTTCAGCGTCGTCTCCACCGGGACCTGGACGATCGTGATGGCGAGCCGCACCCCCCTGGAGCACCTGCGTGCCGACCGGGACCAGCTCGCCAACGTCGAGGTCGGCGGCGCGCCCGTCGCCACGATGCGGTTCCCCGGCGGGCTCGAGCGCGAGGCTCTGCTCCGAGGAGCCGGCGGCGTGGAGAACGCGGACGCGCCGGCCTCGATCGACGCCGACCTCCTTCCGACCCTGCGCGAGGGCACGCTGGCGCTGCCGGCCTTCGACCCCAGCGGTGGACCCTTCCGCAGTCGTCGTGGCGAGGTCACGGGCCCGGGCTCTCGGCCACGCGGCGTCGCCGCGCTCTACGGCGCCTGGATGATCGACCTGTGCCTGGACGAGCTCGGAGCGGTCGCGGGTGACGTGATCGTCGAGGGGCCCGG
>WTJQ01000574.1:0-1821 GCA_011524785.1 Planctomycetota bacterium
ACCATGGTCGGCGCAGTGGGCAAGGACCTGGTCATCATGGGACGGTCCGTCCGCGGCTGGGAGTCCCGTGGCCCAGTGCGGGGGCCCAGTGCGGGGGCCCACGGAATGGCCCGGAGGGCTGGTCGAGGCGCAGAACGGCGAGTTGGGGCCGCGGGGCCCGGTCCGGGCGGGACCCGTGATCACCCTTCCAGGTACGCGGCTGCGCACACGATGTTGGATCGGCGGGACGAGCGGCCCTGCCTTCTCCCGCACGGCGCTTGAAAGGCGGCCCTTCGAGGGCAGAATCGAACCGGGTCCACGACCCGAGGGGAACCATGGCAGACAGCACGGCATCCGACGCGGCCCGGCGCCGCTCCGCCAGGGCGAGGCGGCGCGCACGCGAGCTCGAGCAGCGGGTCGACCAAGAGGTGCGGCTCGCGCAGCGAGCCCTCGAGGAGACGCTCACGGCGCGTCAGGAGCGCGACGAGTACCGCCGCGTCCTCGCCGCCGCCCTGGCCAACGAGAAGCAGGCCCTCGCGCGCGCCAGCGAGGCCGCGGCCGAGGCGACGAGCCTGCGCGAGCGAGTCGAGCAGCTGACCGAGGCCCGCGCGGCGGCCCAGGCCCACGCCGAGGAGGCGGAGACGCGCAGCGAGCGTCTTCGTGAGGACGGCGAGCTCGCTGTCCGGCGCGCGGAGGAGCGGGCCTGGGCCCTCTCCGACGAGCACGGGCGTGCGATGCAGAAGGTCGTCAGCGAGCGAGCGCAGGCCCTGGGGCGGCTCCGCGAGCTCGAGCCCCTCGTCCCGATCCCCGTGCCCGAGTCCCTCCGAGCGGCTCGCCATCGCGCGCGCTTCAACCTGGCGGCGGGCCTCGTGTGTGCGCTCCTCGCGGTGGTCGTCCTCCCGGGCGTGATCGTGTCGGTGTTCCAGAACGAGGGCGCGCTCCACATGGGCGCGATCACGGGTATGACCCCTGGGCAGCTCGTGCTGCTGGAGGCTGCCCTGGTGGCTGCCGCGCTGGGGATGGGCTCCTGGGGCCTGCACGAGCTGCGGCTCGTGGAGCGCGAGGCCGACGCCGAGCGGCGCCGCGCGACCGGGGACCCGGCTCAGGTTGGGATCGACCCGGCGGGATAGGGGCTTTGCCCCAAGTGGGGTGCTCAGGCGGGTCGAGGAGGGACCCTGTGAGGCGCTCCATCCTGATCCTCGGACCCGTTCCGGCCGTGGCCTTCGTGCTCGCGGCGGGGCTCGGGCAGGGGGCCGGCGAGAGCCCGCGCGCACTGGAGGGCAGCCAGCCGCCCACGCCGCCCGTCCGGCGGCACGCCGTCGAGTTCGACGAGGCCGCCGCCGAGCAGGGCACCGCCGTCCCTGAGGCTCCCTCCTTCGCGGCCCCCTTCGATCATGCGCAGCCCTCCGAGCTGCTCGACGCGGCCACCTCCAGGGAGCGCCAGGCGCGCCACCTGGCCGAGGCGCGCGCCGAGCGCTCCTGGGGCTCCGCGTCCGCGGACACCGGGAGCTGCCCGGAGGACTCCGATCACATGGTCCTGCGACGCTTTGGTCGGCGGCTCGTCCTGCGCCGGGCCGAGCACCCCGTGGTCTTCCAGCTGCTCGACGAGGCCGCCTGGCTCAGGGCGGAGGCCTCGCGGCGGGCAATTGCATCCACCGAGGGTCCGGGCGCCGCCAGCAAGGCCCGTTGAGGCCTCATCTCGAGGCGCTCTCCCTCCAGGCACGCCGCCTGTCCTGGCTCCGCCGTCAGAGCGGCTTAGCTCGACGGCCCCTCGAAGGGGGGCGCGCGCAGGGCCGGGCCCGACCCGGCGACGATCAGCGCTTGGGGAGCGGCTGGAGCCGC
>WTJQ01000574.1:1921-5460 GCA_011524785.1 Planctomycetota bacterium
GCAGGGCCGGGCCCGACCCGGCGACGATCAGCGCTTGGGGAGCGGCTGGAGCCGCGTCACGCGGCCGTGGCGGTTCCAGTCCAGGACGTAGAGGGAGCCGTCCGCGCCCCAGCCGATGCCGTGGGGGGAGAGGAACTCGCCGTCCCTCCAGAGGTCCTTGCCGACCCCGTTGACCGCGCGCAGCTTCGGGTCCGGCTGGTCGCCCAGATGCCCCACCAGCTCGAAGCGCTCGTCCAGGAGCGTCACGCGGCCCGCGAGGTCCGCGATGGCCAGGTGGTCCCCGTGCAGCGCCGCGCTGCAGGGGCGCCGCAGGTGCCCGGTGTGGACGCCCAGCAGGTTGCCGTCCAGGTCGAAGGTCTGCAGGCGTCCGTTCTCGCGGTCGCAGACCACGAGGCGCGCGGGCTCGGTGCGCGTGTCGATCACGAGCCCGTGGGGCGTGCGCATCTGGCCGGGAGCGGTTCCCTGGCCGCCGAAGCAGCCGAGCCAGGTCCCGTCGGCGGCATAGCGGTGGACCCACGAGCGGCCGTAGCCGTCGGCCACGAAGATGCGTCCATCGGGAGCGACCGCGACCGCCGTCGGGCGGTACTGGTCCGCGCTGTCGTACTTGCCCGAGGCCTCCGGCCAGCCCAGCACCATCTCGACCGTGCCGTCGACGCTCGTCTTGACCATCTCGTGCCGGCCGGTGTGGGTGAGGTAGAGGGCGATGCGGTCCCCCTCGACGCGGGTCGTCATCCCGTGGAGGCCGCCGCGGAGCTCGGCTCCGAAGGCCGCCTTCCACGCGCCGTCGGGGGAGACCCGGACCACGGCGTGCTCGGCGTCCGTGTTGAAGAGCATGTCGCCGCCCGGCAGCGGGGCGACGCAGCCATGGGTGTTGCCGAGATCCCCGCCGCCGGGGACCTGGAGCCAGTCGGGGACCCAGCGGAAGCGCAGGTCCCCGGCCTCGAGCACGACCTCCTCCTTGGGGAGGGTGGCGGCCAGCGAGAGAGCGGCCAGGCAGGCCAGGGCGAGGCGGGGACGGGAGAGGCGCATGGCTGCACCCTAGCGGCCGGTCGACACCCGGGCGAGGACCGTCGGGCACCGGCCGGAGGTCTATCCTCTGGGCATGCTCACCGCCCTGGCACCTGCCCTGCTCCTCGGCCTGTCGATCGCTCCCCAGGACGCCGCCCCGCGAACGGCCCCGGAGGCCAGCGCCCATGGGCGAACGACGACGCTCGCCGAGGCGCAGCAGTTCCTCGAGGCCCTCGCGGGTCTCCCCGAGGGGCACAGGGTCGCGGTCGGCACGGCCGGGACGAGTGGCGAGGGCCGCCCGCTGCTCCTCGCGGCCGTCGGTGGTGATCAGCCCACGCTCGATGCGGAGGTGGCGCGCCAGCGGGGCGGGCTGCGGCTGCTGATCGTCGCGAACATCCACGGCGGCGAGGTCGAGGGCAAGGAGGCGGTCCTGCAGCTGCTCCGCGAGACGGCCGAGGGGGCGCACGACGCGCGGTGGGGGGACTGCCAGACGTGGTTCCTGCCCATCTACAACGTGGACGGGAACGAGCGCATCGCCCGGGCCAATCGAGTCAGCCAGAACGGGCCCGACGGCGGCGTGGGGGAGCGCGCGAACGCGGCCGGCCTCGACCTCAACCGCGACTTCGTGAAGGCGGAGGCTCCTGAGACCCGCGCGCTGCTCCAGGTCGTGAGCGCCTTCGACCCGCACCTGGTCATGGACCTCCACACCACGGACGGCTCCTACCACGGGTACCACCTGACCTACGCGACGAGCCTGTCCCCGAACACCGATCCTCGGCTGGATCGGTTCACGCGCGAGCGAATCCTGGCCACGACCCGGTCCCGCGTTCGCGCTACGGACGGGTTCCGGATCTTCGACTACGGCAACCTGACGCGAGGGGAGCCGCAGCGCTGGGCCACGTACGATCACCGTCCGCGCTTCGGCACGAACATGCTCGGGCTGCGGAACCGCGTCGCGGTCCTGTCCGAGGCCTACTCCTACCTGCCCTTCGCCGAGCGCATCGCGGTGACGCGCGCCTTCGTCCTGGGCGTCGTGGACAGCGCGCGAGCGGCGGCCCCGGAGCTGATGGCCCTGACGGCCCGGCTCGACGCAGAGCTCGTCGAGGGCCGTGCGACCCTGTTCGGGGACCAGACCCGCCTGTGCGAGCCGCGGCCCTGGGACCTGCTCGTGGGGGAGGTCGAGGAGGTCCCGCTCGAGGGCCTCGGGACGCGCCGGGTGGCCGGCACCGTCTGGCGGACCCAGCGCGTGGGGCTGCAGGACCGCTTCGTGGCGGGACGCCTGCGGGTGCTGCCCGCCGCCTGGGTCGTTGCCGAACCGACGGAGGAGGATCGAGCGGCGCTCGATCGCCACGGGGTCCGCTACGAGCTCGCGACGGCCGAGCGGCCCGCGAGCCTGCAGCGCTTCATGATCGCCGACGTCCGGCGTGCCGAGCGGCTGTTCCAGGGGCACCACGAGGTCGCGCTCGGCGGGTCGTGGGAGCCCGGACCGGACGCCGTGCCCGAGGGTTCGCTGGTGGTGCCGTCCCGTCAGCCGCTCGGGCGCATGGCCGCCCAGCTGCTCGAGCCCGAGAGCGAGGACTCGCTCTTCACCTGGAACCACTTCGACGCGCGGCTCACGGTCGGCGAACTGGCGCCCGTGCTGCGGGTCGAGACCGGGCCCGGGGGCCAGCGCTGACCGCGCCCCAAGGGGCACCCTCGGCGAGGCGCGACCCGCAGCCCCAGGCCGGTTCAGCCGGCCTGGGCCGTCGCCGGCCTCGGACCCGGCACCGGGTCTTGGCGCTCGATGGTGATCGAGCGTCCGCTGGCGCCCGCCGCGAACTCGTCCAGGACCTCCTTCACATCGTGGTCCATGTGGACGACCTTGCGCAGGTCCATGACGAGACGGCTGCCGTCGGGCAGGCGTTCCAGCTCTCCCGCGAGGGCGCCCTTGTTCAGGAAGCTGACCTCCTCGGCCAGGGTGAGCTGGAACTCGGCCTCCCCGGTCTGGTGGAGCATGTGCGAATTCATGAAGTGGGCCCGTAGGAGGACGAACAGGGCGACCCCGAGCCCGAGGCCGATCCCGGTCAGGAGGTCGATGAAGACGATGCCCAGGACGGTCGTGGTGAAGGGGATGAACTGTGACCAGCCCGCAGCCCACTGCTCCTTGAACAGGGCCGGCTTGGCCAGCTTGTAGCCGACCACCAGCAGCACGGCGGCCAAGGCGGCCAGGGGGACCAAGTTGAGGACCTGAGGCAGGACGAGCACGAACAGCAGGATCAGGAAGCCGTGCAGGACTGCAGAGGCCTTGGACTTGCCGCCGGACTGAATGTTGGCGGAGCTGCGGACGATGACCTGCGTCACGGGCAGGCCGCCCAGGAGGCCGCTGGTCATGTTGCCGACGCCCTGCGCGAAGAGCTCCCGGTTGGTGGGGGTCTTGCGCTTCTCGGGGTCCATGCGGTCGGTGGCGTCCACGCAGAGCAGGGTCTCGAGGCTGGCGACCACCGCGATGGTGATGGCCGTCACCCACACCGCGTGGGAGCCGAACGCGCTCC
>WTJQ01000075.1 GCA_011524785.1 Planctomycetota bacterium
TGCGCCTCAAGCTCGAGAACCGGCAGGTGGCCGGGGCCTTCAAGTCGCGCGGGGCCTGGAACAACGTCCAGCGCCTGACCCCCGAGCAGCGCGCCGCCGGCGTGACCTGCACGAGCTCGGGAAACCACGGCCGCGCCCTGGCCTGGGCTGCCCAGCGAGCCGGCGTGCCCGCCACGATCGTCATGCCGGCGGATGCCTACGCGAACAAGATCCAGGCCTGTCGGGATCACGGTGCCGAGGTCGTGCTCGCCCCCGATCGGATGGCCGCCGAGGCCACGTGCGCTGAGCTCGTGGCGGCCGGCAAGGTGCTCGTCCATCCCTACGACGCGGAGGCCACCGTCGAGGGTGCCGGGACCGTGGGGCTCGAGCTCGCGGACGACTGGCCGGAGGTGGAGGTCGTCGTCGTCCCGGTGGGCGGCGGAGGCCTGGCGGCCGGGACGAGCCTCGCGCTCCGCAGGCGCCTCGGGGACGCGGTGAGGATCCACGGGGTCGAGCCGGCCGGCGCCCCGTCCATGACGCGGGGACTGGAGGACGGCACGCCGGTCCTCCTCCCCGAGATCGACACCAACATCCAGGGGCTGTGCCCGCCCAACTCGGGCGCCCTCAACATCGCCATCTGCGCGCACACGCTCGACGGGATGCACGTCCTCAGCGACCCGGAGATCATGGATGCCCAGCGCGTCCTCGCAGCCCACGGCGAGACCGTCGAGCCCGCCGGCGCCGCGACCCTGGCCCTCCTCCGCTCGGGCTGCTTCGAGGGGCGCACGCCGGAGGATCCCCTGCGGGTCGCCGTCGTGGTGTCGGGCGGCAACCCCGACCCGGCCCAGTTCGAGGCGCTGCTCGCGAGCCTGGCGGGCGAAGCGGGGACGGGCGCTTGAGGGCGGCGCGCGGGGGCTCGGCCCTCCTCGCTCTCCTCGCTGCCTGCGGCGGAGCCGAGCCGGACGGCCCGGGCTCTGGAGCGGCCGCGGGCCCAGCACCCGCCTGCGAGACGCTCGTGGTCGTGGCGCTGGACGGGCTCCGGCTCGACGACCCCTGGCAGGACCCCGAGGTAGCCCCGCACCTCGCGGCCCTGGCCCAGCGGAGCGAGGCCGTGATGCCCGCGACCGCGGTCGGGTCGCCAGCAGGGCTGCATGCGGGCTGGGCCGCCCTGCTCAGCGGGTTCGAGCCCTGGGAGACTGGGGCTGGGAGCGTGCACGACGCGGGGGGCTACGGCCTGACGGACGGGGTGGAGACCTGGCCCGAGGAGCTCGTGGCCAGGGGCTGGCGCGCCTCGGCCATCGCGCCGCTGCCCCACCTGCGTCGTGAGCTGAACGGCGGGCTCCACCAGGGTCTCGAGCCGTTCCTCGCGCCGGCCCTCGAGCCGGGAGCGCGGCTGGACGCCCGCCAGGTCGAGGCCCTCGCGGCCGCGGAGTGGGGACCCCTGCTCGCTCAGGACGGGCGGCTCGCCCTCGTCCTCGGGCTGGCCGACCTCGCGCAGGAGACGCTCCCCGATCCTGCCGACGCCCTCGACCGCGTCCGGACCGCCCTGGCTCCGCACCTCGAGCGCCTGCCTCACGTGGCGGCCGCCCTCGAGGAGGAGCCGGCCGAGGCCCTGGACGAGGTGGCACGGCTGCTCGGCCGCGCCCGGGGCGCAGCGCCCTACCTCGCATGGCGCAGCGGCCTGCGGGAGGCGCGGCTCGCCGCGGTCGATCGAACCGTCGGGGCCGTGCTGCGCATGCTCGAGGACAGCGGCCGCGCGGAGCGTGCGGGTCTCCTCGTCGTCGGCCTGCGCGGAGCTCCGCTCGCGCCGCCCGCCTCCGGGCCCCGGGCCGCCTTCCTGCCCGAGCTCACGCGCGTCCCGCTCCTGGCCGTGCGCCCGCCCGGCTCCCCTGCCGCGGAGCTGACCGGCGTCTGGACCCCGGCGCGGACCGCGCGGGTCGTTCGGGCGCTGTGCGCCGGCGGGGCGCTGCCCGCGGTCGCTTCGACGGCGCTCGTCATGGACGGCCTCGGAGAGCGCTTCGCCGCCTTCGGTCCCGCGCACCACGTCGAGGAGCGGGCGCGGGTGCAGCGGGCGATCTGGTCTCGGACCGGAGACGCCGTCGTGCGGGGCAGCGAGGACCCGCCCGAGCTCGTCGCTGCGCTGGAGACGCTCGACCGCGCCCTCGACGAGCGCCCCGCGTTCGGCTGGGCGCTCGAGCTGGCCGCCGGGCACGAGCCGGTCGACGTTCGCTGGCGCGCCCTCAGCGGATTCCTCGCTGGTGACGCCGTTGTGGGCATGCACCTCGAGGACGGGAGCGTGAGCGGCGTAACGGCGCGCGCCCGTTTGGCGCCCACTGCCACCGAGGCTGCGCGCGCCGAGCTGCGCCAGGGTCGCGGCACCCAGGACCTGCTCCTGACCCTGGGAGGGGCACTCCCGGAGCAGGGCCCCTGGTCCCAGGGCGCACGGCTCCTGGATGCCGGCGAGGCGGCGCGAGCGCGCGGCCAGGAAGCAGCGGAGGACGGAGGGGGCGAGGCCGACCCCGCCGCAGAGCCTGCCGTGCGCGTGCGCATGGACTCGGGCTGGGCACGGGCCCAGCTGGCGGGCGAAGGGCCCTTCACGGCGCGCCTGACGCGCCACCCGGGGGTGGGGGATGCACCGCCCCTGGACTGGTCCATCGATGCCCGGCTGGACGCGCGGCCCGAGGGGACCGACTCCCTCCTGGTGACCGGCACGGACCCCGCACTGCTCGCCCTGGCTCTGCCCCCGCGCACCGAGCTGGGCCTGGCCCTGCGCTCGGGCGAGCGCTGGATCGCGCCCTGGGAGATCGAGGGTCCCGAGGGCCCATGGGGCTCGCAGGAGGCGGCGCGGCTCGTCGTCCAGGAGACGACCCTTGCGGAGGCTCTGCCGGACGCGCCGCTGCGCCTGGTGCCCCTGCGCCCCGCGCCGGCGTTCGGTCCGCCCCTCCGGGCACCCGCGCACCTGGAGCCGTTCCTGCGGCGCCTGCCTCCGAGCGAGTAGCGCGCGCCCTCGGCGTGGCGCGCTCGAGAGGTCGCGAGAGCGATCTGGGGAGCGCCCCGGACCTCCGGTACGATCGCCCCGTGAAGCGCGTCGTGCTCTGCCGCCCCGAAGGCCCGCGGAACGTGGGGGCCGCCCTGCGGGCCAGCCTGAACTTCGGACCGTGCGAGCTGCACCTCGTGGCTCCCAAGCGCCCGTCCATCCTGCGCCACCCGGACTTCGAGCAGATGTCGCACGGTGCCGAGGAGGCGCGCGCGGCGATCGTGGTGCACGACACCCTCACGGAGGCCCTGGCCGACTGCCACCACGTCGTGGGCTTCACCGCACGGCCCCGGGACCTGCGCCTGCGCCGTGACTGGCGCCGCGCCGCGCCGGACCTGGTCCCGGTCGGAGCCGACCCCGAGGAGCGCCTCGCGCTCGTGTTCGGGACCGAGGAGACCGGTCTCGATCGCGAGGAGGCCGACCACTGCCAGGAGCTCGTCCACATCCGGACCAGCCCGGACCACACCTCCCTCAACCTCGCCCAGTGCGTCACGGTGGTCCTGTCGGACCTCTTCGCGGACGCCGGGCACCGCGGAGCCGAACGCGGCGCGCGACGCCTGGACCAGCGCGGGCGGTCGTTCCTCGGCGCCCGCATGAAGGAGCTCTTCGCCGACGAGGTCGTCTACACCCCGGAGGCCCAGCGGCTGGTGGGGGAGATGATCGACCGCCTGGTGGCGCGGGCGCCCCTCGAGAACCGGGACGCCAAGGCCTGGCACCTGATCCTGAAGACGCTGGGCTCGGAGCTCTCCCCGACGGATCTGGGCATCGAGGTCCACCAGAAGGGCCAGCGCAGGCGTGCCCTGCTGGCCCGTCTCGAGAACCGTCGGTCTTCTGAGTCCGACGGCGCCGAATCGGCGAAACCCCATCAGGAATCAGGGGAATCGCCCGACGAGGGGTGAGGAGCCCAGGCTCCGCGACCTCTTTCCACGACCATGGTTCACCTGCATCGGATCTACACGCGCACCGGCGACGACGGCTCCACCGCCCTCGGGGACGGCACTCGCGTGCCGAAGGACCACGAGCGGGTGGCGGCCTACGGCACCGTGGACGAGTGCTCCAGCGTCCTCGGCATCGCCCTGGCCCACGGGGTCCCTGCCCCCTGGGCCGAGCGCCTGCAGGTCGTCCAGAACGACCTCTTCGACGTGGGCTCGGACCTGTGCCGCCCCGGGAGCCAGGACGACTCGCCGCGGATCGACGAGGACTACGTCGGTCGGCTCGAGGGCTGGATCGAGGAGGCCAACCAGGACCTCCCGCCGCTCGAGTCCTTCATCCTCCCTGGGGGCACCATGTGCGCCTCCTGGTTCCACCTCGCGCGCACCGTCTGCCGCCGCGCCGAGCGCCACGTGTCCGCGCTCCTGGCGGACCCGCGGGAGATGGGGCAGGCCAACCCGGCCGTGCTGCGCTACCTCAACCGGCTGTCGGACCTCCTGTTCGTGCTGTCCCGCCGGGTCAACCACGACTCGGGCGAGGGCGACGTGACCTGGCGCCCCGGCGCCTCCCGCGAGGGCTGAGGTCGATGGGGCTGGGCCTGGTGGCCACGACCCCCGCAGCGTGGGTCGAGCAGGTCGAGCGCGATCCCCTCGCGCTGCTGAGCGACCACGCCCACTGCGAGCTCAAGGCCGCCGCCAGCGGCCAGGCCCTGGTGGGCAAGAACCCCGACTTCCCGCGCCTCGTCGACGAGGTCAGCGCCGTCGTCGTGGAGGAGATGGAGCACTTCCAGCTCGTGGTCGCCGAGCTGCGCCGCCGCGGCGGCGACCTCGGCCTCCAGCTGCCCAACCACTACGCCGACCGCCTGCACGCCGCGAGCGGTCAGGGCCGCACCAGCATCCTGCTGGACCGCCTGCTGGTGGCTCACCTGATCGAGGGCCGCAGCCTCGAGCGCTTCCAGCTCCTGGCCGAGCACCTCGCCGACCGCGACCTCGCCGCCCTGTACGCGGGCCTGGTGGCCAGCGAGGGCCGCCACCGCGCCCTGTTCCTCTCCCTCGCCCGGGAGCGCTTCGGGGACCAGGCCGACGCGCGGCTGGACCAACTCGCCGCGGCCGAGGCCCGCATCCTCGCGGACCTCCCCCCTGCCCCGACGATGCACAGCGGCTCGCCCGCGGGCTGACGCGAGCCGATTGGATTCGCGGTGCAGGGATTCGGCACCATGCCGTCCAGTCATGGCACCTGCAGGCCTCGCCGCTCCGCTCGCAGGGGCACGCCACGCCATCTTCGCGGGCCTGATCCTCGCTGCTCTCAGCGTGCCCGGCGTGCTGGTCCCCGGCGTGTCGACGGAGCTGCGCGGCCAGGAGATCCTGGTGCGGGAGCGTCGCGACCTCGCAGCGGTCTCCCTCGATCAGGCGTGGGAGAGGCTGCCTCGAAGCCTCGAGCGCGGCTTCGCGGATCGGCTCGGCCTGCGCACCTCACTCC
>WTJQ01000016.1 GCA_011524785.1 Planctomycetota bacterium
ACCTGGTGCTGCCCGAGGAGGGGCAGGGTCACGCGCCGCTCGTCGCCCGGCTCACCGACCATGGTGCCGGACAGGGTGAAGGTGGTGCCGTCCGCGCCGAACTCGAGGTCCGTCGCGAGGAGGTCGGCGTTCGGGTCCTTCAGGCTGAACCAGTGCACGCGCGCGCGGGACATCGCGGCCATCGACGCCGTTCGGGAGCAGTCCGCGTTGAGGACGCAGAAGCCCCCCTCGGGCAAGGCCGCGGGGAGCGCTCCCTTCTCGGTCGCGACCCCGTCCTCGTCCCCGAGCCCCTCGAGGTGGCTGGCGCCCACGTTGGTCACGATGGCCCCCGTGGGACGCGCGAGCCGCGCGAGGTGAGCGATCTCACCGCGGCCGTTCGTGCCCAGCTCGGCCACGAGGACCTGTGCGTCCTCGGGACAGGCCAGCAGGGTGTGCGGCACCCCCACGTCGTTGTTGAACGACGCCGGGCTGGCGGACGAGCGCAGGCCCGCAGCGCGCAGGAGCACGTGCAGCATCTCCTTGGTGCTCGTCTTCCCGCAGGAGCCGGTGATGCCCACGACCTCGAGGTCGCGCAGCTCACGGACCCAGCGGCCCAGGTCCCCGAGAGCGCGCCGCGTGCAGGTGACCTCCAGAACGGGGACCCCCAGCTCGGCGGAGCGGGCCCCGCTCCCCGGAGCGACGACGACGGCGGCGGCACCGGCCTCGACCGCGGCGGTCACGAAGCGCGCCCCGTCGAAGTTCGGGCCACTCAGCGCGACGAAGAGGTCCCCGGCACCGAGCGTCCGCGTGTCGGTGGAGACGCGCTCGATCGCGAGGTCTGCGATCGAGCCGTCCACCTGGGCACCCATCGCGTCAGCGAGGTCCTGGAGGGTCCAGCCCGTCTTGGGGAGCGACTCCGCTGTCGAGTTCATGGCGATCGAGGTCATCCTGTCAGCTCCATGGCCGCGCGCTCGTCGAGTGCGGCCTGCGCGACGGTCCGGTCGTCGAAGGGGTGGCTGCCCCTCGCATCCACCTGCACGGTCTCGTGGCCCTTGCCGGCGATCAGCACGACGTCGCGCGGCGTGGCCTCCGCGATCGCCGTTCGAATCGCGGCCTCCCGGTCGAGCTCTCGGATCACGCGTGCCAGCTGCGCATCACTCAGCGCGGCGCACACCTGGTCCGCGATCGCATCCGGATCCTCGGACCGCGGGTTGTCGCTCGTGAGCAGGACGCGGTCGGCGAGGCGCGTGGCGGCGTCGCCCATGGCGGGACGCTTGCCGCGGTCGCGATCCCCGCCGCACCCGAAGACGCACCAGAGGCGCCCACCCCGGGCATCGAGCGAGGCGCGCAGGGCTCGGAGGGCGCGCTCGAGGGCGTCCGGCGTGTGCGCGTAGTCGACGATCACCTGGGGCGTGGGAGTGTCGCCGCCTGCCCGGAGCGCTTGCATGCGCCCCGGGGCAGGCGTGCAGGAGGTGAGCCCGGCCAACGCGTGGTCCGGACCCACCCCCGCGACGAGCGCGCAGGCGAGCGCCGCGAGGGCGTTCTCGACGTTGAAGCGGCCCCGGAGGTGGAATCGCACATCCCGCGCTGGAATCCCCATCCCAGACAAGTGGAAGGATGTGCCCTCCCGGGTCGCTCGCAGTCGAGACGCCATCAGATCGGCGCGCGTCCGCGTGCTGTATCGGAGGACCCCGGCCCCGCGGGCGCGCGCGGCGCGCGCCATGCGGTCCGAGGCTGGATCATCGGCGTGGACGATCGCCGTCCCGCCGGGTGCGAGCGCCTCGAACAGGCGGGCCTTCGCCGCGCCGTACGCGTCGAGGGTCCCGTGGTAGTCGAGGTGGTCGCGGCTGAGGTTCGTGAAGATCGCCGCGTCGAACGCGAGGCCCGCGTGGCGCTCCTGGACCAGGGCGTGGGAGCTGACCTCCATGGCGAGCGCGTCCCCCCCGGCGGCGCGGTGCGCGGCCATGAGCTGAGCCAGGGCGGGGGCGTCGGGCGTGGTGTGCGTGGCCTCCCGCGGCCCGTCCGCGAGCTTGTGGCCCGCGGTCCCCAGCACCCCCGCGCGGCGACCGCCGGCCTCGAGGAGATGCGCCACGAGGTGGGCGACCGAGGTCTTGCCGTTCGTCCCGGTGACCCCCGCGAGGAAGGTCGCGGCTGCCGGCTCCCCCGCGAAGGCCTGGGCGAGGATCCCCGTGAGCTGGGCCGGCGCGTCGTGGATCCACTGGGGCGTGCCGCCAGCGAGCCCCTCGAGGGGGCGCGGCGCGACGATGGCCACGGCGCCGCGCGCGACGGCGTCGGTCGCGTAGCGCGCCCCGTCGTCCCGGGTCCCCGGGAGCGCCACGAACAGGTCGCCCGGCACGACCCGGCGCGAGTCCAGCTGGACCCCACGGGCCTCCGTCGCGGCCGCGGCTCGGTCACCGCGGAGCCAGCCCCCATGGGCGCGCACGAGCTGCTGGAGGCTCATCGCCCCCTCCCCGCCCTGGCGCCCTCGTGGTCGAACGCGGGCGCGACCTCTCGCGGCACGTCCCCGAGCCAGGCCCTGCCCGTCCTCACACCGTCGCGGCTGGCGCCATCCTGCTCGGCGGGCTGCACCCTCTCGGGCTCCTCGGCCCGAACCGCCGCGGTGACCGGCGCCTGCCCCGCGAGGTCCTGGGGCTCCTCGGACAGTCCAAGCGCACGACGGAGCAGCCGCGCGGCCACGGGCCCCGCGACCTTGGAGCCGAAGTGGCCCCACAGAGGGAACTCGGTGACCTCGTCGACGACGACGAGGGTCATGACCTGCCGTCCCTGCGCGTCCTCACCGAACGCGAAGATCGAGGAGGTGTAGCAAGGGCACTCGTGACCGCGCCCAGCGGCCTTGAGCTCTCGACGGCATGCGCTGCTGCAGCGAGAGCCCTCGGCCTCGTGGCGCAGCCAGTGGCGCGCGTCGGCGTGACTGCAGGGAACGCCGGCCTCCTTCTCGGTGGTGCCGGTCTTGCTGCCGAAGCGCTCGACGCCGCGTCCCAGGAACCAGCGCTTCGCCAGCTCGGCCCCCGTGCCCCGCCAGTGGTCGTTCTCGGGGTACAGCGGATGGTCGGGGTGCATGTGGTGCACCGTGCCCTGGAAGGCCGGGTCGGTCCCACCCGCGCCCAGGCGCATGTACTCGACGATGCGGCGGCACTCGGCCGCGGAGAGGACCTGCTCCGGCGCCGCACTGCCTCGGGCCGTTCGCAGGAAGCGCAGGGGCGTGCGCTCCCCCTCGCGGAGGAGGGTCAGCAGCGCCTCGGCCATCTGGAGCGCGTTGACCTGGAGGGCGTGCCCGAAGGAGAGGCTCGCCGGCGTGAGCCCCGGGACGGGCGCTCCCCGCTCGGCTCCGTCCCAGCGCTCCACGGGGAGCAGGACCCCATCGCGGATGGGGCCGATGCCGAGATCGCGCGAGGGGCCGAGCCCGAGGGCACGCAGGCGGTCGTGGAACCGGTGCGGCGGGATCCGCATGCCGATCTGCACGAGCACCGCGTTCTGGGAGTGAGCCAGGCCGTAGGCCGCGGTGTGCAGGCCCGGCTTGGCCCCCTTGGCCTCCTTCACGCGGCGCGGGCGGCCCGCCACCCGGATGCCATCCATGCCGTTCGAGCGGAAGCGCTCCTCGGGCGTGACCACGCCGGCGTCGAAGGCGACCGCCATCACGAGCGGCTTCATGATCGAGCCGGGCGTGAACAGGTACTGCGCCGGCATGAACCCGCTCAGCGCGTAGCCCGAGTGGTCCGCGATCGCGAGGACCTCTCCGGTGGCGACCTCGACCACCAGCGCCATCGCCCCGGCCGCGTCGTGCTCCTCGGTCACGCTCCGCACGAGCTCCTCGGCGCGCAGCTGGAGCCCCGTATCGAGCGAGGTGAGCACCTCCAGCGGCTGCTCCGCAGCGCTGGCGTCGAGATACCCGTCGAACCTCCCCTCGGCAAGACCCAGGTCGAGGGGGTCTGCATCGACCCCATCGAGCCGCGCCTGCTCGACGCGGCGCTTGGCCTCACGCCGGAGGCCGCTGATCGCCTTGCGCACGTCGCGCGGCAGCACGACCCGCTCCCACTCGTGAGCAGCCCCCGACGCCGAGGCCTCGCCCCGCAGGACCTCGCGAACGAGCCGCTCGATTCCCGACCATGGAGCGGGCTCGTTCATGAGGGCATCGACACGCTCCGTGAGCGGGTCGCCGGCCCCCTCGAACTCGAAGCGCCAGGGCTCGTGCTCGAGCTCCCATGCCGCGCGCCGCTCGGCTGCGCCCCGCGTGAGCGTGCCCCAGTGCCCGAGCACCTCGAGGGCCTTGTCGCCGAGTCCAGGGATCGCCTGCGCGGCGCCCATGGGCACGTTCGCGCGCTCATCGTCGGTCGCGAGGTGGAGGCGCTGCATGCGCTCGCGGGCCTCCAGCTGCCAGGAGGTCACCCCCTCTCTCGCGAGGAGCTCGCGGACCTCGGCCGCCGTCACGGCGTCGAGGCCCTTGGCGACGACGCGGTGCCGCGACGGCACCAGCTCGGCCCACAGGCGGTCGGCATAGGCCTGGACGCGCTCGTCGCGAACGCGGTCCGCGCCGAGGCGCGCGAGGAGCGCGGGAGCGAGCCCCTCGCTGGCGAGGTCGAGGCTCCCGGAGGCGTCCGACAGGTGGCCCAGGACCAGCCCCAGCTCGTGGAGCAGCCAGCGGGTCCAGCGCTCAGGATGTCCCTCGACCTCGGCCCCGAGGACGCGAGTCCGCACCTCCTCGCCCAGGAGGAGCGAGGGGCACCAGCACAGTGCGTCCGGTCCGCCGGCGGGATCCACGCTCATGGCCGCCTCGAGCCCGTGCTGAGCGACCCAGGCGGAGAGCCGGGTCGCCTGATCGCCGGAGAGCTGCGTGAGCCGGGCCCCCGTCGCGGCGACCCAACCGGGCCCCAGGTCACGAGCGCGGCCGCGCGGCTCCGGCAGCAGCCGCAGCAGGACGTCAGCCTCCGTCCAGCCCTCCGGCAGCACGGGCGCCAGGACCTCGTGGAGCTCGGATGCGATCCGCCAGGGCGTATGGCCGCGCAGAAGGGCATTGGGAGAGCCCTCCAGGTCCGCCAGCTGAACCGTGATCGCGAGCGGGCGGCCGTCCCGATCCAGGAGGATGCAGGGCCTGTCCTCGTACTGCTCGTGAGCGGCGCGAACCAGGGGAGCGGGACGAGCTCCCAGCGCGAGTCGGATGGCGGCGAAGCCAGCCGCTGCGAGGCTGAGGCCCAGCACGACGAGCGCGGCCATCGGGCGGATCCCGCCGCCCCCATTGCTGGTCCCCTCTCCCCCCATCGCCCTCAGCTCATCCCCTCGGATCCGCGGACTCATTCGAGCGATCCGAGAGCGTCGGTTCAACGCTGACGGCTCGAGCCTCCGGACCGTCGAGCGCGGCGTCGCTCTCGCGATTGCGGAGCGTGAGCTCCGTCGCGATCCGCTCGAGCTCGGTCGACGAGACCG
>WTJQ01000612.1 GCA_011524785.1 Planctomycetota bacterium
GGGGCACGACCAGGGGGCGGCCGCGCTGGAGGTCGCCGCGCGAGCGGGGCTCCAGGCCCGGCTCGAGACCGACCTCGAGGGCTTGGACCGCGTCCTCGCGGCGCGTCGTCCCGCGTCCTGATTCAGCGAGGCCCGCCGCTCCGCGCGGACGGCCTGGAGCTCAGGCCGTCAGGGCCTCTTCCACGAAGGTGTCGATCGTGGCGCGGTCGGGGTCGGCCATCTCGGTCAGGAAGACCGCGACCTCGTAGTGATCGAGGGCCTGGGAGATCCGCTCGCAGCGCACCACGGCGCCGGTCCCCCGGATGCGCCGGATGCCGGCCCCGCTGGGGAGGTCGAACTCCACCTGGAGCAGGGTCATCTCCGGGATCGGGCGATCCAGGAAGAAGGCCACGCCCCCGCGGGAGACGTCCCGGACCCGGGCCTGGTGGGGGCCGTCGGGGAGCTCCACGGTCACGGGCCAGTCGCCGGAGGCTCGCGGGTGGCGCCGCCGCTCGCGGCCGGGCGCAGGGGGCTGGGTTTCGCGCTTCTGGGGATCCATGGGGGCCGGGCGCCGGTGCTCCGGCGGATCGACGATCCTAGCCTGCCCCGGGTGCCGGGGCCACGGCTCCGCCGCAAGGGTCTCGGAGGAAGGCAGCCGGCTCGCTAGACTGCGGCCCACGGCGCGGCCTCCAGCCCCGCCCCGGCCTCGAGCCCTTCCTGTTCGAACGACCCCACTTCAACGAGACCAACAGCATGGCGTCCTACAACAAAGTGATCCTGATGGGGAACCTGACCCGTGACCCCGAGCTCCGCTACACCCAGGGAGGCAACTCCACGGCGATCTGCAAGGTCGGCCTGGCGGTGAACCGCCGCTACAAGAACCAGCAGGGCGAGTGGGTCGAGAAGCCGACCTTCGTCGACGTGACCATCTTCGGCAACCGGGGCGAGGCCTTCGAGAAGTACCACCGCAAGGGCGCCACGGCCTTCATCGAGGGCCGGCTCGAGCTGGACACCTGGGAGGACAAGAACTCCGGCCAGAAGCGCAGCAAGCTCTACGTCATCGCCGACAACTGGGAGTTCACTGGCGGCGGTCGTGGCGAGGGCGGCGGCGGCCGCCCCGGCAAGGAGGAAGATCGCGTCGGCTGGGGATCCCAGGGCGGCGGCGGAGGCGGCCGCAGCCAGAGCCAGGACGGCGGCGGCGGGAACTCCGGCGGCGGCGGCTCCTACGGCGACTACGGCGCCCAGCCCGCGGGCGACGGCTTCGAGGACACGCCCTTCTGAGCCGCGCGGCGGCTCGTCCGCCGCAGGCAGCACCATGGACCTCACCGTCCGGCTGTTCGCCGGCCTCCGCGATCGTGCGGGGGCCGAGCACCTGCTCCTTCGGGACCTGCAGGAGCCCGTCACCATCGCGACCGTGAAGGCGGCGGCCGTGGCGGCCTGTCCGGCGCTCGGCGCGCTGGAGGGAGTGGCCGGCGTGGTCGGGACGGACTACGCGCCGGACCACACGGTGATCGAGGCCGGCGCCGACGTGGCGCTCCTCCCTCCCGTGTCCGGCGGGGCTCCGGAGGGGAGCGCCGTGGACGAGGCCCTGGCGCACGGGGTCTTCGAGCTTTGGGAGGCCCCCCTCGACCTTCCCGCGCTCGAGGCCCGCGTCCGGGACCCCCGGTGTGGCGCGGTGGTCAGCTTCGTGGGGACGACCCGGGACACCCACCGGGGCAAGCGCGTGCTCCGGCTGGAGTACGAGGCCTTCGAGGCCATGACCGGCCCCGAGATGGCGCGCATCTTCGAGGACGTCCGCGCGCGCTGCGGGAGCGTCGAGGGCGGCGAGCCGCGCATGCTCTGCGTGCATCGCGTGGGGACCGTGGGCGTGGGGGAGCCCTCGGTGGCGATCGTGGTCGCGACCCCACACCGCGACGACGCCTTCTCCCTCGCGCGGGGCCTCATCGACACCCTCAAGGAGCGCCTCCCCATCTGGAAGCGCGAGGTCCTCGAGGACGGCTCCCACTGGGTCGGCGAGCGCTCCTGAGGCGGCCAGAACGGTGTGTCGGCGGGTCCCCTCCGCTGGTATTCTCCTTGCCCGATTCTCGGCCCCTCCAGCCCATTGGAGCCCCTCCGTGGAGGGCCCAGGGCGCCGGAGGAGGACCCCGCAGCCCCTCTGGGAACCATGGAACTCGAGGCCAACAGCGAGCGCATCACCAGCCTGAACGCCCACGACGTGGAGCGTGACGAGCTGCCCGTGGACGTCCTGGTCGTGGGAGGCGGGCCGGCCGGGCTCGCCTGCGCGATCGACGTGGCGCGCCGGTTCCAGGAGGCGGGCGAGAACGAGAAGACGGTCCTCGTGATCGACAAGGCCGAGGAGCTCGGTCACCACACCCTCTCCGGCGCGGTCATGAAGCCCGAGGGCATCGCGGCCCTGTTCCCGGACTGGCGCGAGCGTGGCTTCCCCGTGCTCGCCGACGTGAAGGACGACTGGGCCGAGCTGCTGCGACCCGGCGGCGGCAGCGTCCCCCTCAAGGGGGCCCTCTGCCCGCCCCAGCTCAAGAACCACGGCAACTGCATCGTCTCCCTCAACCAGATCGTGCGCTGGCTCGGGGAGCAGGCCGAGGCGCTGGGGATCGAGGTGTACGGCGGCTTCCCGGCCGCCGAGCTGATCCGCGGCGAGGGCGGACGCATCGAAGGCGTCGTGACCCGGGACAGCGGGATCGCCAAGGACGGCTCGCACAAGGGCACCTTCGAGCCCGGCATGCGGATCACCGCCGAGGTGACCGTGTTCGCCGAGGGCACGCGGGGCTCGCTCGCGAAGCAGCTGCTGCGCGACCCCCAGCTGGGTCTCATGGAGGGGCGCAATCCCCAAACCTGGGGCACCGGCATCAAGGAGATCTGGGAGGTCACGCCCATGGTCGGTGCCGAGCTCGAGGGCAAGGTCATCCACACCGGCGGCTACCCGCTCGACCTCAACGCCTACGGCGGCTCCTGGATCTACGGCCTCCCGGGGAACAAGCTCAGCATCGGCTTCGTGGTCGGGCTCGACCACGGCGACGCGCGCCTCGATCCCCACGCGCTGTTCGTGCAGTGGAAGCAGCACCCGCGCATCGCGAAGCTGCTCGCGGGGGGCAAGCCCATCCGCTACGGCGCGAAGACCGTGCCCGAGGGAGGCCTCCACTCCATGCCGAAGCTGTTCGGCGAGGGGTTCGTGCTGGTGGGGGACTCGGCGGGCTTCCTGAACGCCGCGACCCTCAAGGGCATCCACCTCTCCCTGCAGTCGGGGATGCTGGCGGGTCAGGCCGTGGCCGAGGCCGTCCTCGCCGGCGACACCTCCGCCTCGAAGCTGGCGCGCTACGACGAGCTCTTCCGCGCCTCGTCCGCCCATGCGGAGCTGCACGGCGTGCGCAACTACCGCCAGGCCTTCGCCAAGGGCATGTTCGCGGGCCTCGTGGACTTCGGGGTCCAGAAGGTCACCGGCGGGCGGGGCCTCGTGGCCCGGCGCGGCGGCCACGCCGACCACGAGTGCATGCAGCCCGTCGCGCAGAGCCGCCTCGAGAAGCCGGCCTTCGACGACTCCGCCTCCATGGACAAGCTCTCCGACGTCTACCTGTCGGGGGCCATCCACGAGGAGGATCAGCCCAGCCACCTCGTCGTCGCGGATCCGACCATCTGCGTCGACCGCTGCACGAAGGAGTACGGCAACCCCTGCCAGCACTTCTGCCCGGCTGCGGTCTACGAGTGGCCCGAGTCCAACGCGGGCGTGGTGATCAACGCCTCCAACTGCGTGCACTGCAAGACCTGCGACATCATGGACCCCTACGAGAACATCGAGTGGGTCGTGCCCGAGGGCAGCGGCGGTCCCAAGTACCTCGACATGTGAGCCGAACGCGCGCTCCCAGCCCGCTCATCATCATGAAGATCTCCGTCACCAGCCCCGCTTCGCTCAAGAAGACCCCGCTCCTCTTCGTCCCGGCCTTCGCCGGGGAGAGCGTGGACCTGCCGACGGGCGTGGACGTCCCGGCCGCCTTCACGAAGGGCTTCGAGGCCGCGGCGCGCACCACGCGCGAGTCGTTCACCTCGGGAGGCCCCGCGGCCCAGGTCGTCCTGATCGGCTGTGGGGATCGCGGCGCACTCGACATGGAGGGCCTGCGCCGCCTCGGCGCCGTGATGGCCAAGAAGGCCGAGGCTCTCGGCGTCGCCAAGGCGACCATCCTCGCCACGGACCTGCAGGGCCTCGAGGGCATCGAGGATTGCGACGCCGGTCAGGCGCTCGCCGAGGGTGCCGTCCTCGGCACCTATCGCTACACCGAGCTCAAGAGCGAGGCGAAGGCCGCCAAGTGCAAGGCGATCGCCGTCGCCGCGGACGGGGCGACGTACAAGCGCGGGGTCGCCCGTGGCTCGGTCATGGCCGCAGCCTGCTCCCTCGCGCGCGACCTCCAGAACAAGCCTGGCAACGTCCTGACCCCGACCGCCTTCGCGGCGGCCGCCCGCAAGGTCGCGGCCGGGTCGCCGCGGATCACCTGCAAGGTGATCGACGAGGCGGGCATGAAGAAGATGGGGATGGGGCTGTTCCTGTCGGTGTCGCAGGGCTCCGACGAGCCCGCCAAGCTGGTGCACCTGACCTACAAGCCCAAGGGCAAGGCGAAGGGCCGCATCACGCTCGTGGGCAAGGGCCTCACCTTCGACGCCGGCGGCGTGAGCATCAAGCCGTCCGGGAAGATGGACGAGATGCGCTTCGACATGTCGGGCGCCGCGGCGGTCCTGGGCGCGTTCCGCGGCCTCGCCGAGCTGGACCTCCCCCTCGAGATCCACGGCATCCTCGGCTGCTCCGAGAACACCATCAACGGCAAGGCCACCAAGCCGGGTGACGTCCACACGGCCATGGATGGCACGACCGTCGAGATCCTCAACACCGACGCCGAGGGCCGCCTCGTGCTGGCGGACTGCCTCGTGTACGCGGCCCGCCGGACCAAGCCGGACACCATGCTCGACCTCGCGACCCTCACGGGCGCCGTGATCGTCGGGATCGGCCACGAGGTCTCCGGCATCTTCCCCTCCACCGACGAGCTGCGCGACGCCCTCGTGGCGAGCGGCCTGCGGACGGGGGAGAAGTGCTGGCCCCTGCCGCTCCTCCAGGAGCACCTCGACGCCATGAAGGGCACGAGCGCCGACCTCGCCAACATCGGCTCCCCGGCGGTGGGAGCTGGCTCCAGCCAGGGAGCCGCATTCCTGCGGGGCTTCGTGCCCGAGGACGTGGCCTGGTGCCACCTCGACATCGCCGGCACGGCCTGGAACACCGTCAACCGGGACTGGGTCGGTGGCCCGACCGGTTCCGGGGTGGGCGCGCGCCTGATCCTCGACTATCTCTTCTCGCGGTCCTGAGACCGCCCTCCTCGACCCCCGAG
>WTJQ01000216.1 GCA_011524785.1 Planctomycetota bacterium
CCTCAGGCGGCGCGACCGTTCGACGGGCCGCAGCGAGACGAGCGGCGGGGTTGAGAGGCGGGCCGCAAGCAGTCTGGATCCCTGCAGCCTCGGGCGAGCCCCGCCTCCATGAGAGAGCGCCCCCTCCGGTGCGGTCGGAGGGGGCGCCCTTCGTGCGCGCGGCGTCCGGCGCTGCCGGCTCCGTGCGCGTCCTCTCGGGGGGCCGAGAGGGCGAGCTCAGTTGTTGTGGAACTTCAGCTCGCGGATCTGATCGAGGGCGAAGTCGATCGAGAGCTCCTTGTCGGGATCGATGACGCGTCCGGTCCCCTTGAGGGGGTTGAACACGAGCGAGCCCTGGACGGCACGGCCGTCGCGGAAGTACAGCGTCACCTTGTCCGCCGTGCGTGCAGCGAACATGGAGTCGTAGAGCTTCTCAGGAGAGGGAAGGGTGGTCTTCTTGGCGGTGGTCATGGGTGCTTGCGGCACTCCGTCCGGCCGAGGCCGGGGTTTCGTCGGGGGATCGACGACGGGAAGACAGACTTGGGAAGGGGGGGCCGGGCCGTCAGGCACCAGCCAGCTGCGGGACGAGGCGGCCCAGCTCCGGCACGAGGAGGCTGGACCACGTCTCCAGGTTCGCGCCCGAGCGGACGAGCTCGTCGAGCTCCTCCAGGGTCACGAACCGCCCGCTCAGCTGCTCGGTCTCACGGATCCGGACCGGACCCGTTGCGTGGAGCAGCATGACGATCCCGACGTGAACGGCGCCGACCGGGTTGGAGTCGTCGTTGATGAGTCCCACCGGTTCGAGCTCGTGGTCCCCCTCGACCTCGAGCTCCTCCTCGGTCGCCTCGCGCCGGGCGGCCTTGGGGATGGGATTCCTCGGACTCCATTCCGGTCGGAGCGCGAGCTCCTCGGGAGTGGGGAGATCCACCGGCTCGACGTGGCCGCCGACTCCGATGGAGAGCTTGTCGTGAAGGCGGGCTTCCCCGCCCTTCTTGCTGCGGGTGAGCAGCAGGACCTTTCCGTCCTGGATCACCACGCAGTACGGGATCGGCTGCTTGAGGCTCGGGTCGCGCTCGGCGTGGGCCCGCTCCACGAAGAAGCCGAACTCCTGGACGGTGTCCAGGAAGGAGGCCTGCTCGAAGTCCGGGCCGAACGCCAGGAACCCGTGGGGCGCCCACTCCGGGAAGAGGCGGGCGCGCGGGACGACGTGGATGAACTCCATGGCGGCGGTTCGAGGGTCTCCGACGAGGAGCCGGGAACGCGCACCGCTGCGTGCTCTCTCCCCTCGTGGCCGAACCGTATGCGGAACGCGAAAATCTGTCAACCAGTCGTGTGGGGACGATGCTCACACGCAACATCTGGTGCCACGAGCGGCACAGGAGGTTACCGAGCAGTCACCGTCCTGGGCGGCGATGCGAGGTCCTGCCGCGCGGGGCGCGTGCGCCCTCCGGCCGGGGAGGGGAGGTGGATGCGAGTGGCCCCGTAAGCCGGGTCCTGTGCCTCCCCGAGGGGAGGTGCGACCATTTCTCTGGGACCCAGGTCGCCCTGGGCCTCGAACGATCTACCCGGGAGGTTGACGGTGCGGGTCATCACCTGCCCTCCCCTATTCGATCTTTCTCCGGGTGGGGTTTACCGAGCCACTCCTGTCACCAGGAGTGCGGTGCGCTCTTACCGCACCGTTTCACCCTTGCCGCTCGCCGAGGCGAGGTAGGCGGTCTGTTCTCTGTGGCACTTTCCCTGGGCTCACGCCCGGTTGGCGTTACCAACCACCCTGACCCGTGGAGCCCGGACTTTCCTCCCCCTGCCAGAGCCCGAGGGCATCGCAGGGAGCGGTCGCCGGACCACTCGCATCCAGGCCGCAGCATACCCCCGGGCAGGCGGCCGCGGGGTCCGGCCCACGGTCATGGGCTGGCCCCCCGGAGCCGACGGCCCCTGCGGTACGGTGCGCGCATGGCCCTCGCCCCGCTCCTGCCCCTGCTGGCCGCGCTCGCGGCTCCCCTGGAAGCCGTTGCAGCCTCGGCCCCGCCGAGGCCCCTGGCGGCCCCTGTCGCGGACGAGCTGGAGGACGCTCGGGCCCTCGTGGCCGCGGCGCTGGAGGCGGGGAACGCGAAGGGCCTGGGTGAGGTCCTCGCTGCCCACGTCGGGGCGCTGGCAGCTCGGGACCAGGCGGTCGCCGACGCGCGGCGGCTCGAGCGCGAGCTGGAGAACAGGCGCCGGGTGCTGCGCGGGCTCGAGCTGCGCCTCGCCCAGGACACCTCCCTCGAGGACGTGGTGGAGCGGACCCAGCGGGAGGTCGAGCTGCTGCAGGTCGACGTCAAGCTCGCCGTCGAGCGGCGCTCCGTGGCGACCCCCGTGCTCGAGGTCCTCGAGGCGGGCATCGAGCAGGCCGCTGAGGCCATGGGGGCGAGCCAGCGGCGCGCCGTGCAGCGCACCCTCCAAGCCGACGTCGACAAGCACCCGGACTGGACCGTGCGGCGCGCCGCGGTGCGAGCCCTCGGCGTCGTGGGGGGCCAGGGGACCGCCGTCTCCCTGCAGAAGCTGATGGCCGAGCTGCTCGCGGAGCGCGCCAAGCTGCTGCGACGGCTGCCGCGCGCCGAGGCCGACGCCCTCGAGCTCGAGGCGCGCATGCAGGAGGAGGCGAACCAGACCGGCGGGCGCGTCGGCGTCGGCACGCGCGAGCAGTACGACCGCGCTCGCGCCGAGGCCGCCACCATGCGCACGGCCTGCGTGCAGATCGCACGGCTCGCCGACGACTGCGTCGACGCCGCGGCCGCTGCCCTGGGACGTGAGTCGGCCGAGACCCGCGCGCGCTCGATCACCGATCTCCTGCGCGCGCTCAACCGCGCGAAGGACGGCGCTCGGCTGCGGACCCTCGAGGTGCTCGCCCGCGCCGCGGACGACGAGGCACGCGCGGCGGCCCGGCTCCACCTGGCGGGGGAGAAGGACCCCGCGGCCATCGCGACGCTGCTGCGGACCCTCGCCCGCCTCGGCGACGCCGCCCTCGTCGACGACCTGTGCGGCCGCTGGCTGGAGCACGAGGCCTGGATCGTCCGCGCCGCGGCCTCCGAGGCCCTGGCCGTGCTGCGTGCACCCGCCGGCGTCCCCGCCATGATCGCGCGGCTCGCCGTCGCGGAGGGGCGCGAGCGCACGGACCTCGCCCAGCGCCTGCGGGAGCTCACCGGGCAGCGCATGCGGGCGGACGCGGCGCTCTGGGAGCGGTGGTGGAAGGACGCAGAGGACGGCTTCCAGCCGGCGCCCCCCGAGGCTGGCGACCCGCTCCTCGAGGACGCCGAGACCGAGGGGGTCACCTTCTTCGGGATCCGGACCGACAGCCAGCGGGTCCTGTTCGTGCTCGACGTCTCGGGCTCGATGAACTGGTCCCTGGTGGTGCGCGACAACCCCTACGACGATCCGGGCAAGACGCCGGACCTCCCGCGGGCCGGGGAGATGTCGCGGCTGGCGGCGGCCAAGCAGGACCTGCTCAAGGCGCTCGCCGGGCTGCGCGACGGCGCGGTCTTCAACGTGGTGCTGTACGCGAGCGACGTCTGGACCTGGGAGAAGGGCCTGGCCGAGATGGACGCCAAGGTGCGCGGGGAGGTCAAGGGCTTCGTGGAGCGCCTGACCGCCGTAGGGGGGACCAACCTGTTCGGCGCCCTGCGCGAGGCGTTCGAGCTGGCCGGCACCCGTATCGGCGACGACTGGCGCGAGCCCCCGATCGACACGATCTTCGTGCTCACGGACGGCAAGCCCAGCGTGGGCACGACCATCGATCCCGACGAGATCCTGTCCCACGTCCGCGAGTGGAACCGTGCCGCCGGCATCACCATCCACGCCATCGGCCTCTCCGGCGCCCAGGACGCGTACCTCCTGGAGAACCTGGCTCTCCAGAACGGCGGTAAGTACGTCGCGCGCTAGGTAGACTCGCGGACCCGACCGGGAGCGTCCACGATGACCGACTTCTTCCTGACCAACCTCGAGCTGCGCGCCTCCGACGCCACTGGCGAGATGGCGGAGGGGCTGTCCCACAGCACCATGAAGGGCATGGTCCTGCTCACCGTGCTGGAGCTCGCGGCCAACGGCGAGCCGCGCGGCGCGGTGACGGTCCTCCACGACGCCGGGGACACCGGCGACCGCTACCAGGAGCTCGCCCGCACCCTGGCCGACGACGGCTGGGCCATCGCGCTCCCGGACCTGCGCGGCCACGGCCGGACGGAGGGGCCGCGAGGGCACTCGGCCGGCCTGCGCGAGGTCGAGCGCGACGTGCAGGAGATCCTCGACCACCTCGCGTACCGCATGCCGGACGCGCCCAAGGTGCTCGTGGGCATCGGCCTCGGTGCGCTGTACGCGGCCATGTTCGCGGCGCGCAACCCGGATGCCCTGGCGGGCCTCGTCCTCGTGAACCCCCTGCGCGAGCTGCCGTTCGAGGAGCCCGCCGCGCCGAAGGGCCTGAGCAAGTTCTTCAAGAAGGTGACGGAGGAGAGCGAGGGCAGCACCGGCTACACGGCGGAGGCGCTCACCGCGGACCCCGACGAGGCCGCTCGCTGGTCGTCGAGCGAGCTCACCCACGCGACCGTGACCCTGCGCACCATCCAGGAGGCGCGGCGTGCGGAGCGCGAGCACCTCGCGGCCGCGGCGGCGGGACCGGTCCCCACGCTCCTCGTGCGCAGCGGTGACGACCCCCTCGTCCCGACGGCCGCCAACGACGACCTCGCCGCGGCCGCGGACAGCACGGTCGAGCTCGAGGGAGCGCGGCACCACCCGTTTCAGGACGGCGCCCGAGCGGACGCCATCGAGCGTCTGCGCGCCTGGCTCGACGCCACCCTGCCGCGGTCCTGAGGAGCCTCGAGGCGCGACCGCCTCCTGGCCTCAGGGTTCGACGCGCAGCTCGAGGGGCTCACCCTCGCGGATCCACTCCTCGAGGATCACCGCAGCGGCCCACGAGTCGGACCGGGAGCGCATCGCGTCGCCCGTGTAGCCGGCCTCATGGAGGCGGGCCTCGGCCTCCTTCGTGGTGAGGTGCTCGTCCCGGAGGAGGATGGCCGCGTGCGGGAAGCGCGCCGCGAGCCGCGTGGCGAAGGCGCGGATCGGCTTGCAGCGATCGCTGTCGGTCCCGTCGGCGTGCAGCGGGAGCCCCACGAGGATCGCGGCGACGGTGCGCTCCTCCGCATGGGCCTCGAGCGCCCGGAGCAGCGCGTCGCTCTCCCCGGGGCCGTGGAAGGGCTCCAGCGGCTCGATCGAGGCCCGCAGGGCATCCGCGACCGCGAGGCCCGTGTGCCGGGAGCCGGGATCGAGGGCGAGGACCGTTCCCATCGGGAGGCGACTCAAGGCCGGACCTCCCGGCATCGAGGCGGGCACGGGGCGAG
>WTJQ01000346.1 GCA_011524785.1 Planctomycetota bacterium
CTGGACCTCTTTCGGACCGATCCCGCGGCGTGCTTGAGGGGTGGATTCCCCTGAGGAACTGGAGTCCCGGGCCTCCCCGGTACGATGAGGGCCTCCTGCCCCCATGTCGGAGTCCTCCCTCGAGCGCCTCGTCCCCGAGGCCGATTTCGCCCGCCTGCTCGGTCACGAGGCCTCGCGCCTCTTCGAGCGCGCGGCGCGCCTCGCGTCGAAGGACCAGCGGCCCTGGGGCAAGCGGGACCTGTTCGAGCTCCACAGCGAAGCCGATGAGCTCGAGGCGTGCCTCGATGACTACGGCGCGCGATGGAACGCGCAATATCACCTCTTCACCGAGCTGACGGCCTCGGTGCGGGGCTTCTCGCTGGCGGGCCTCTCGCTCGAGCACCTGCACCGCCGGCTCGGGGGCTACGGCCTCGAGAGCTCCCTCGGGGCGGAGCGCGTCGAGGAGGTCCGAGGCTCCGTCGAGCGTGGTCGGGCCTTCGTGCGCCGGAGCCTGGAGGCCCTGCTGGCCGCCCTGCGGGACGAGGCGGGGTCCATCGGGGTCCAGGTCGTGGAGGCCCCGGCCGGGAGCGCGGCCTCGACCCAGCCCCCGATCCACTTCCGCCTGCCCAGGACCCTGGGGATCCAGGACCTGACCGACGAGGAGCAGCGGATCGCCGAGGTGGCCAGCAAGTACCTGCAGGCCGCGGACATGCTGCAGGCCGCCGGCCTGGAGGCGGTGGCAGACGCCGCGGAGCGCGAGCGGCTCCTGCTGAACCGCTGTCGCGAGGAGCACGCGCGGGTCTTCGAGGCCACGATCCACAACCTCCAGTCGGCCTACGACACCCACGTCAAGAACACCCGCCGCGAGGCGGAGGACGAGCGGCTCCCGCGGCTCCGGGGCCACGTGTCGGCCACGCTCCACCTGCTGGAGGCGATCACCCAGCTCGTGCACTTCGTCGAGCGCCACGAGAACGGAGAGCGGGCGGCGGAGGCCCAGGAGCGGCTGGCGGAGCTGGTGCCGCGCCACGAGGTCCACGAGCTGGTCCTGAACGAGCTCAGCCAGGCTGCTCTGGAGGTCCTGGGGGCCGGCCGAGCCCTCGCAGAGGACCTCCTGCCCAGCTACACCGATGTCCAGGCGACGGCCGTCGAGCTCCCTCAGGGCCTGACCCTGCACGCGCGCCCCATCGCGCTGCTCGTGGCCGTGGTCCAGCACCACGGGACGCCCGTGGAGGTCGAGATCGCGGGGGGCACTGCGAACGCGGGCTCGATCCTCGAGGTGATGATCCTCGCGGGCTCGAACCCCGACGTGCGGACCCTCGAGTTCCGCGGGGACACGCACCCGCTGGAGGACCTGAGGCTCCTCTTCGAGGCGGGTCTTGGCGAGTGGGGGATGGACCGCCTCCCCGACGCTCTGAGCTACCTGCGCTCCTGAGCCGACGGGTTCCGCTCAGACACCGAGCGCGAGCCGTTCCCCCAGGAACGACGGGATCCCCGAGCGCTCGAACCGCCGACGCTCCCTGTCGACGTCGTACTCGCAGCGCAGCAGTTGGTAGCGAAGTGTTTCGGTGTCGAACAATCCGAACGGCGCGCGTGGGTCCTCGTCCCGGGGCTGCCCCACGCTGCCTGGATTGATCAGGGCCCGGTGGACGTGGAGTAGGTCGAGGCTCGACGAGGCTGAGAAGCTCGTCCGGTGCGGCTCGGCGCGGTCCTGGATCATCGCCAGCGGGACGTGGGTCTGGCCAATGAAAGCGACTCGGTATGGAATGGCCTCCAGGGAGGGTTCCGCGTCCCGAAGGGTCGTGATCGTCCTGGCCTCTCCAGGCTGCGCGTAGGTGCTGTACGCGAGCGAGCAGCCCTCCAGGTCGCGTGTCAGCGGGAGCGTGCTGAGGAAGCTGCGATCCTCCCGGCTCAGCAGGGTGCGGGTCCACTGCGCCGCGCGCCGTCCGGACTCCGTGAAGAACGTGGGATCGAGCAGGCCGGCACAGGCCTCGTCGTGGCGTCCACGGACGGCAATGACCTCTGCCTCGCGCACGAGGTCGAGGACCTCGCGGGGGGACGGTCCATAGCCGACGAGGTCGCCGACCGACAGGATGGCATCCACCTCGTGCTGGGCGAGGCACTCGAGGACCGCTTCGAGCGCCGCGCGGTTGGCGTGCAGGTCACCGAGGATCGCGTACTTCAGAGGAGCTCCGGAGGAGACGAAGGGTGAGGAGGGCCAGGGTGAGGCCCAGCAGGCCAGGGACGGAGGGCGTCAGAGCCACTCCTCGGTCGGTTCCCGCCGGCCAGGTCCCCGAGCTGAGGATGGCGGCCAGGTGCGGCCCAGGTGCGGTCCACCCGCTCAGCAGCGCAGGCAGGATCCAGCCCATGAGGGGGACCGAGGCGAGGAGCGGGGCTCCACGAAGGCCAAGGGTCCACAGGATGGTGCCCAGCAGCCCGAGCCGAAGGGCCTGGGTAACGGCACCCAACGCGTCGCTGGGGGAGGGCACTCCCCACCAGGGCGCGCCCAGGGCGACCGCCACCCCTAACGCCATGAGTGCGGGCAGGATGGGGAGGGCGAGCTCCAGGGGGGCGCGCGCCCCCGTCCGGGCGTCGAGGATCCAGCTGGCCCGGTCCAGCTGGGCCAGGCCCAGGAGGCTTCCCGCGAGGACGGCCAGGAGGTTCCACTCCTGGGGGGTCGAGCTTGCACCGGCCTCGAGGATGGAGAGGTTCAGGGCACGGGCCAGGACGGCAGGCCCCAGGGCAGCGACCGCGATCAGGCTCCACCACCAGGCGCTCCTCCAGGGGGAGCGCATGGACCAGAGGAGGAGCGGCGCGGGGCGCATGGGGGACATCTTGGCGCGTCGGGGGGGCGATGTTCCACGTGGAACACCGGCCCCTGGGACGGAGGGAGCAGCACCCGTGTTCGGTGCCATCCCACGTGCCGGGGCATGATTCCCAGCTCTCGGATGTTCCACGTGGAACACCAGCGCTCGGGACCGAGCAGGGTGCGCCCAGGTTCGGGGACGCTCCTGATGGCGGGGCCGGATGCCCAAGTCTCGGATGTTCCACGTGGAACACCGCTCGACCGGCTTGGTGGCAGTGCGTACCCTGCGCGCTCCTCCCACTCGGATCCTCCACCATGACAGCACTCGGACGCGGCCTCGGCTCCCTCATCTCCGACTCCTCGAAGCCCCAGGAGAGCCCCCGGGTCCTCCCGATCGCTCGGATCCGGCCCAACCCGAACCAGCCGCGGAAGGTCTTCGACAGTGATGCCCTCGACTCCCTGAGGGCCAGCATCGAGCAGCACGGCGTCCTCCAGCCCATCAACGTGCGGCCCGTGGAGGGGGGCTTCCAGATCGTGGCGGGTGAGCGCCGCTGGAGGGCGGCCCGCCTGTCGGGGCTCACGGAGATCCCCGTCATCGTCCAGGACTCCGACGAGGCTCGCACCATGGAGGTCGCCCTGATCGAGAACCTCCAGCGCGAGGACCTGGATGCCATCGAGAAGGCGCGAGCCTTCCGGGACATGATGGAGACCCTCGGCTACACCCAGGAGCAGCTGGCCAAGCGCGTGGGAGTGAGTCGTGCCTCGGTGGCGAACCACCTTCGCCTCTTGGAGATGCCGGAGCCCATCCAGGACGCCGTGGCGGGTGACCTCATCACCTTCGGGCACGCGAAGGCACTCGCCTCGCTCAAGGGCAAGAAGGCTCAGCTCAAGGGCCTCGAGACCGTCGTCCGGTCGGAGCTCAGCGTTCGGGCCACGGAGCAGCTCGCCAAGGAGCAGGCGAAGAAGCCGGCCGGCAAGGCCAAGGCGACCCCAGGTGAGGTCCCGACCGGTGACGAGGCCCCCTGGAAGAAGGACCTCAGGAAGAAGATCGAGCGCTCCGTCGGCCTCCCCGTCGACCTCCACTGCACGGAAGATCTTCAGGGACGCCTGGTGATCAAGTTCCATGGCCGCGAGCAGTTGGACGTGCTCATCGAGCGCGTCGCGCCCACGGCCGAACTCTGAGCCCCCTCACCGTGTGGGGACACTGTGGACAACTCGGTCTGGATCCCCCTCGAGTCGACTACGGGCAGGCCGGCACTCGGACCGGATGCGCGATTTCTCGCCTCCGCCGTGAACCGCGTGCGCTCCTAAGTGGCTTGCTGCTAATAGCTTGAGCCCTCATCGGGCATTGATATCAAGGTTCTGTCGATGGGAGGGCTTGACGGGATTGGACCTCCTGATCCTCCCGAGGGCCTTGCATCCCCGCCGATGGGTTGTGGGTAACGCAAGCGGCCGCGACGCTCTCGAGGAGTCGCCGCGGCCGCTTGATCGGTCGTTCAGGGCGGTGTCAGGCGCCCTCGACCCGCGTGCGGAGCACCTTGACGGGCTCGACCGGGATGTCGCGGAGGGTGCCCTCGGGCGGACGGATCTCGCCCCTCAGGATGGTCTCGGCGATCTCCATGCCGCCGGTGATCTTCCCGAACACGGTGTGCTTGGTGTCCAGGAAGTGGCACGAGCCCAGGGTGAGGAAGAACTGGCTGCCCGAGCTGCGGGCGCCGGCGCCCGGGGCCGCGGCGGAGAGGTAGCCCCGCGCGTGGATCAGGCCGTTCTGCTCCGGGGTCTGGTCGTAGCCAGGGCCGCCCTGACCCCAGGTCGTCGGCTCGCCCTCCTTCGAGTTCGGGTCGCCGCCCTGGATGATCTTCATCGTCGGGGTGTTCACCACGCGGTGGAACAGCGTCCCGTCGAAGAAGCCCTCCTTCGCCAGCTTGATGTAGTTCTGGGCGTGGATGGGCGCCTTGTCCGTGTAGAGGGTCAACTCGATGTCCCCCTTGTCGGTCTCGAGGACGACCTTGGGGGCATCGGCCGACGGCGCCGGGTTGTCCAGGATGGGGTTGGCGGCCTCCCACTCGGCCTGGGCGGCCGAGGCCGAGGCGAGGTGCGACGCGATCGTCACCTCGGCGCCCTCGGGGCCGATCGGTAGGGCCAGCTTGCCGAGAACCGGGTCCTGGGTGCCTTCCAGGGCCTTGAAGGCGGCCGCGGCCTCGGCGGACTCGCCGCTCGAGAGAGCGACCTGGCCCTCGGCGAAGGTGGCCCAGTCGGCGATGGGGGTGCCAGCCGCCTCTGTCCGGATGGCCGCGAGCTTGTCCCGGTCACCCTCGCGGACGGCCTGGTCCAGGGGTGCCCACTCGGAGCCCATCTGAGCCCGAGCCTGCTCGGCGGAGTACGTCCGGTAGAGCAGGACCGCGGTGAGCGCGACGGCGAGGGCCGCGAAGGTCTTCCAGTAGCGATCGACCCACGCGTGCATCAGCGACTTCTCCTCGCGGAGGATCGTGACCTGAGTGGGTGCCTTGTGCTTGGCCATGGAGGTTGGGGGTGTCGGGGGTG
>WTJQ01000050.1 GCA_011524785.1 Planctomycetota bacterium
CCTCTGGACGACCGCCCTCCCCCTCCTCCTCGCCACCGGCGCCCAGGCGCAGAGCGACGCGGCCCTCGAGACCGAGATCGAGTTCGCCCGCGGCCTCGCCTCCGAGTGGGCCTTCGTCGACCTGGCCGAGGTGGTCCTCGACAGCGCCGAGCGCGGCGCGAGCGGGAAGACCGCCGAGCGCCTCTCCGTGACGCGCTGTGAGCTGATCGCGGCCGGTGCCCGGAACGAGCGGGACGCGGCCCGTCGCAACGAGCTCTTCGAGTCCGCCCTGGCCTGCTTCGACGGCTACATCGCGGGCAACGCCAACTCCGAGCTGCTCAGCACGGCGCAGACGGGCTTCGTCGACGCGAGCGCTCTCTACGCGCGTGCGATCGAGCTCGCCCTCGAGGACGCGGCTGGCGAGGAGGCCGACGCCCTGCGCGAGCGCCAGGCCGAGGTCCTCAGCAAGGCCGTCTCCCTCACCCAGGACCTGATCGACAGCCTGGCCGCCATGGACTCGGAGACGCGGGGCGAGCGTCGGACCCGAGAGATGTACGAGCTGATGCTCAACCGCGGCTCGATGCTGGCGACCATCGGCCGTGCCGACCCCACCAGCAGCTTCTTCTTCGACCAGGCCCTCCAGGCCTACGAGAACCTCGTGTTCACCGCGGGCGAGGGCACGCTGTACGCCCTGCGCGCCTTCTCCGGCATGGGCGACGTGTACGCCTACCGGCTCGAGTGGGAGGACGCCGCGGCCTTCTACGCGGCGGTCGTCGAGACGACCCTCCCCTCCTTCGAGGGCGAGTGGGACGCGATCAAGGAGGACCTGGGCCTCGGCGCGGCCGACATCGAGGTGCGCTTCGCCCTCATGGAGATCGCCATCCCCGGCCTCCTCAAGGCGTTCGTCAACGCAGGCGACAACGACGAGGCCGTTCGCTACGCCCTGCACTTCATGAACACCCAGCGGGAGGAGGGCGTCAACACCTCCCCGCAGGGCTACCTCGCGATGCTCGAGATCGCCCGGACCTTCCTGACGGTGGGCGGCTGGGTCGCGGGTGACTTCTCCAGCGGCGAGGCCGGCTGGTACCCCGACGAGGAGACCGCCCGCGACGCGGTGCGCAACCGCCGCCTGCGCCAGGACGCGACGAGCCTCGCCATGGAGCTCGCGACGCAGACCGCGGACGAGAACAAGAACAACACGCTGCAGACCATGGCCCAGAAGCTCATCAGTGAGATCGCGGCCCGCCCGGGCGTGACGATCTCCCCCGAGCTGCAGGTGGCCGCGGCCGAGGGCGAGTTCCGCTCCGGCAACACGGCCGAGGCGATCCAGCAGCTCCGTGGGCTGCTGTCGACCCTCGACGCCGCCGACGAGGACGTCCGGCTGGAGCTCGCCCCCAAGGTCCTGAACCTGCTGGGGCTTGCCTACCGCTCCCAGGACCGCCCGCTCGAGTCCGCCTTCGCCTTCCGCGAGGCCGTCGCCCGCTACCGCGGTGGTGACCCCGAGCTCGACCGTCGCAACGCCGAGTCCTACTACGCGATGGTCCGGCAGGTCACGAACGCAGCGGCCGCGGAGCGCGCGCCGCTCGAGAAGCTCCAGGCCGAGGCCGAGCGCTGGGTCACCGAGGCCGGCTCCGAGAAGGAGGACGAGATCCTCTGGCGCCGGGGTGAGAAGGCCTACGACAAGAAGGACTGGGCCGGCGCGGTCGAGGCCTACAACGGCATCCCCGAGGACAGCGACTACTGGGAGAAGGGCTACGTCAAGGTCGGCGTCTGCATGGTGCGGCAGAAGCAGTACGCCCCCGCCATCGACCGCTTCGACGAGTACCTCGACATCATCCGCGAGGATCCGTCCCGCGCGACCGACGTGCCCGCCCGCCTCGCTCGCCGCAAGGAGGCGAGCCTCGAGGCCGAGTTCTTCCGCGGCCTGAGCCACTCGATCCTCAAGAACCACGACAAGGTCGTGGAGCTGCTGCCCACGTACCACGAGCGCTACCCCGAGCAGGGTCAGCTCTCGAACTGGACGCTGGACCTCCTCATGCGCTCCTACCTCGCCCTGGACCGCCGCCAGGAGGCGCGCGGCGCGCTCGACACGATGCTCGAGCTCTTCGGGGAGGAGACGCGCACCGGCGCTGCCAGCATCTCGTTCTACAACGCGCTGACCAAGCTGCAGGACGAGGCGACGGACGCCGAGCGCAAGGCGACCATCCTGCGTGAGATGGCCGAGCTCCTGGCGCACACCAACGGGATGGGCGCCCCCGACTACACGGCGATCAAGCGCGAGTCCATGCACTGGATGGACCTCGCCGAGTGGGGCCAGGCCGAGACGGTCCTGCGCCGCCTCGTCGAGACGTTCTCGAGCGATCCGGAGCGCGCCGAGGAGATCGCGACCTACCGCCTGCCCGACCTCGCTCACGCGCTGGTCATGCAGAAGAAGGTCGTCGACGCCAAGGAGATCCTCACCCCCCTCGTGATGACGGAGGACTCGAACCCGACGCTGCAGATGCTGCTGGACTGGTCGATGTCCCTCTCGGGCTGGCTCGAGACCAACCCCCAGGACGGTCGCCTCGTGGTCGTTCCGGGCGCCACGGGCACCGCCGAGGAGTACGAGTTCGCGGCGACCAAGCTGAACGCGCTCTCGAACTCGCGCCGCTACGTCAAGTACCAGGACTGCGAGTGGTACGAGGTGAAGTTCCGCTTCTGCTTCGTCTACTACGCGTGGTCGCAGCTCGACAGCCGCAAGGCCCCCGAGCTCGAGAACCAGATGAACTCCATCGCGGTCGGCACGGACAACGACTGGGCGAACATCACCCCCTACTGCGCCGAGGACGAGGACCCCGACGTCGTCGCCCGCTACGCCGGTGGCCAGCTCGCCACCTGGTTCCAGTGGCTCGCCTCCCGCTGACCCAAGGACCCGCACTGCAACGATGAAGTCCCCCCTCCAACGCTGCCTCCGCTCCGCCCTCGCCCTCGGCCTGGCCGGCGCCGCGCTCCTCGCCCCCAGCGCCAGCGCGCAGGGCCGTCCGGACACCGTCTACCGCCTCAACGAGCGGACGGGCAAGGTCCTGGCGATCACCGGCACGGTGCTCGAGAACTCCCTCACCAAGGTGCGCGTGGATCGCTCCGGCAAGGAGTCCTCCTACGACGCCAGCGAGATCGTCCAGATCGACTGGGGCAGCGTGCCCCCCTCCTACCGGGACGGCATGACCTACCGCCGCAAGGGCGAGTACGCCGAGGCGGTGGACGCGTTCCGCGTGGCCGCGACCGACGCCAGCACCCGCGAGGTGGTCCAGGCCGACGCGCGCCTCAAGGCGGCCGAGGCCCTGCTCATGCTGGGCGCCTCCGACGCCGGCCAGCTCCAGGAGGCGGCCTCCGAGGCCGACAAGCTGGTCAGTGACTTCGGCGACAGCAGCCTGGTGCCGCGTGCCCGCTACGTCGCGGGTCGCGCCCTCCGGCTCTCCGGTCAGGACGCCGCGGCGGCCGCCGCGCTGGAGGCGCTCTACAACGAGGGCTCCACCGAGCCGGCCACCGCCGGCTACACCCGCCGCGCGTGCCTCGAGGCAGGCCTCGAGGCAGCCTGGTGCTACCTCGCTGCGGGTGAGACCCTGAAGGCTCGCGAGCTGTTCGGGGGCGCCAAGGGCGGCCTCGAGATGCTGGTCGGCAGCATGGGCGAGGCCGACGCGGCCAGCCGCCAGGCCGTTGAGGCCGCTGCCGGGGAGGCCGCTCAGGGCGAGGGCTTCTGCATGCTGGCCGGCGGCCAGACGGACCAGGCCCTGAGCTTCTTCGAGCGCACCACCGGCCGGGCGGACAGCCCCGCCGGGGCCCGCTTTGCTGCGCTGCTCGGGCGTGGTGAGGCGCTGGCCGCCAAGGGCCGTCATCGCGATGCGCAGCTGTGCTTCGCGGAGGTCGCCTCCCTCGAGCACTCCAGCCGAGATCGGGCCGCACGGGCCCTCCTCGGGCTGGCACAATCGTCCCTGGCCCTGGGCGACGGCGATGCCGCCGGCGCCGCGCGCCAGTGGCTGAAGGTGGTCACCGAGTCCTACGGCGACACCCCCGCAGCCCGACAGGCGTCCGAACTCCAAGGAAACCTGTAGGCTCTCCCCCCCTACCGCAGACACGGGGCAGCCTGCCCCTCTCCCCAGAAACCGACATCCCCCTCATCCCGGTCATGAGCTTCTCCAACACCCTCGGTCGCACCGCGCTGACGCGCCTGGTGCCGTTCGCCGTGCTCGGCGCCACCCCCGCCCTCGCGCAGGCCGACGCCAGCATCGGCGACCTCATCATCGCCTCCGGCCCCATCGGCTGGTCGATCATCGTCCTCTCGGTCGTGGCCCTCGCGGTCATCATCCAGAACTTCGTCGAGCTCAAGCGCGACAAGCTGGCACCGCCCGACATCATCGACGAGATCCGCGGCCTGTTCGACGACGAGCAGTTCCAGGAGGCCATGGAGCTCTGCGAGAGCGAGCCGAGCTACTTCACCGCTGTCTGCGGCGCCGGCATCGCCAAGATCGGTCACTCCTACGACGTGATCGAGAAGTCCATCGAGGAGATGGGCGACGAGGAGTCGATCCGCCTCAACCAGCGCATCGGCTGGCTCTCCCTGATCTCGAACGTGGCTCCCATGATGGGCCTGCTCGGCACCGTGTCCGGCATGGTCACGGCCTTCAACACGATCGCCTCCTCCGGCGGTCAGGCCTCGCCCGCGGAGCTCGCCAACGGTATCTCCCAGGCGCTCCTGACGACCATGTTCGGCCTCATCGTCGCCATCCCGGTGACCGCGGCCTTCGCGTTCCTGCGGAACCGCATGGTCAAGACCATCATCGAGACGGGCGCCATCATCGAGGACCTCTTCGAGCGCTTCCGTCCCTCGGCTGGCTGAGCCGACGGACCTCGGGAGGGGTGGCCACGACCGGGGCCGCCCCTCCTCCGAACCTCCCTCCGGTCATCGCGCGGCGGCAGCCGCGCCGCCCGCCGCCTCCGCCCGTCCTGGACCCGACCGAACAGCCGTGAAGAAGTCCGCCAAGAACCAAGAGAAGGACATGGAGATGAACATGACGCCGATGATCGACGTCGTGTTCCTGCTCATCATCTTCTTCATGATCATCACCGACATGACGCAGCAGGACCTCGAGGAGCTCCAGCTGCCGATCGCGGAGAGCGCCACCGAGGACAAGCCGAACCCGGACGAGCGGCGCCCGATCGTCAACATCCCCCACACGGGCCAGATCATCGTCAAGCGCGAGACCTACTACGACCCGGAGCGCGACGACGGCAAGTCGGAGCCCTACGGCGACGTCAAGCGCTACCTCGCGACCGCGGCCGAGATGATGCCGAAGGAGCCCCTC
>WTJQ01000496.1 GCA_011524785.1 Planctomycetota bacterium
CGGTCCTCTCCCCCATCTCGAGTGCCTCGGAAACAGCTCACCTGAAGGCCCCTGGCCCCTGGCGGGCCCGCCGCGGCGCCGGTCCCGCTGCAGCCCGGCTGCGGCCCGGCTGTGGCCCCGCTGTGGCCCCGCTGTGGCACCCCCTCAAAAGGGCGCGGCGCGCCGTGCCCCCGCCAGGGCCCGCCGCGCCGCAAAGTTCCGGCTCGCCGCCACGAGCCGAGAGCTGTCAGAGGTCCCGGGGGTCCCCCTCCTCGTCGTCCACCTGGACTCCGTCCAGGAAGGAGGCGAGCTGCCGCGCGCGCACCGGGTGGCGCAGCTTGCGGACCGCCTTGGCCTCGATCTGCCGCACGCGCTCGCGCGTCACGCGGAAGATCCGACCAACCTCCTCGAGGGTGTAGGTGTAGCCGTCTCCGATCCCGTAGCGGAGCTTGATGATCTCACGCTCGCGGAAGGTCAGGGTACCGAGCACGTCGTCGATGCGCTCCTTGAGCATCTCCTTGCCTGCGGCCTGGAGCGGGCTCTCGGCCGTCTCGTCCTCGATGAAGTCCCCGAAGTAGCTGTCGTCGGACTCGCCGATGGGACGGTCGAGGCTGATGGGGTGCTTGCTGATCTTCATGACCCGCTTGGCCTCCTCCATCGTGATGCCCGTGGCCTCGGCGACCTCCTCGACGGACGGGTCGCGGCCCTTCTCCTGGACGAGCTTCTTCGTCACGTTGCGGAGCTTGCTCATCGTCTCGATCATGTGGACCGGGATGCGGATGGTCCGCGCCTGGTCGGCGATCGAGCGGGTGATGGCCTGCCGGATCCACCACGTGGCGTAGGTGGAGAACTTGTAGCCGCGCCGGTACTCGTACTTCTCGACCGCCTTCATCAGGCCGGTGTTGCCCTCCTGGATGAGGTCGAGGAACGAGAGCCCGCGGTTGCGGTACTTCTTCGCGATCGAGACCACGAGGCGCAGGTTGCCGCTGGACAGCTGGCGCTTGGCCTCCTCGTACTCCTCGAAGTGCAGGCGGATCTGGTCGAGGCGCCGCTTCACCCGCGAGGCCGGCTCGAGCGTCTCGTGCTCCATCCGCATCAGCTCGTCGGTGAGCTCGGCGATCTGCTCGCCGTCACCAGCCCGCTGGGCGGACTCGAGCTTGCGCTCGACCTGACGCATGTCGCGGAAGTGCTCCTCGAGGGCCTCCTCGAGGGGGGTCACCTTCTTGACCTGCAGGTGGCACTCCTCGATCAGGATCACGAGCTTGCGCCGCAGGCGCTGCACCTCGGCCATGACCTCCGAGCGGGCCTGGCCCTGGAGCTCGTCGGTCAGCAGCGGGCGGTAGGCCTCCCGGACGCGCGCGATCAGGTTCTCGATCGTGCGCACGTTCACGGGCAGGCGCTTGGCCAGGAACTGCTTGCCGAGCGTCTCGACGATCTTCGGATCGTCGTCCGGCTTGGGGTTCGGGTTGACCTTGAGCGTGCGGTCGAAGGCGAGCTCGCCGTCGAGCACCTGGTGCAGGACCTTGAGGGCCAGGGTCATCGAGAGCCCCGAGCCCATCACCTTCTTGCGATAGCGCTTGCGGGTGATCTCGATCGACTTGGCGAGGAAGATCTCCTGCTCCCGCGTGAGGAGCGGGATCTCACCCATCTGGGTGAGGTACATCCGCACGGGGTCGTCGATCTTCTCGGCGATGGTCGGGTGCGCCGGAGCGGCGGGCGCCGGGGTGGCCGGCTTGGCCGCGGGAGCCGCCGCTGCCGCGGAGGCGACCGGCGTGCCCTCGTCCGGGTCGTCGTCGAGCACGTCGATCCCGGCGTCCTCGAGCGCGACGAACACCTGGTCCATCTTGTCCGGCGGGAGGAACTGGTCCTCCAGGAGCTTGTTCATCTCCGCGAAGGTCAGGAAGCCCTTGCGCTTGCCCTCCTCGAGGAGGACCTTCACGGCGTCGTCGGTCTTTTCAGTCATGGGGGTTCTTGGCGGCCGGCGCGGGGGGATGCGCCGGTGTTCTTCTTGGGTCAGGCGGCGGAGGTCCGATCGGAGCCGTCGCCTCGGGAGTCGTCACCCTGGAAGTGGTCCAGGTCGGGGGGGAGGTCGTCGTGGACGGCCTCGTGTTCGGCGGCAGGAGCAGCCTCGTCGTACGGGCCGTCGGGCCCGTCGTGGGGACCGGGTTCGTCGGTCCCTGGCTCCTCCTGCTCGAAGGGGCCGAGCAGGCCATCGAGCGAGGCCGGCTCGGGCAGGGCACCGCCACGGCGCACCTCCTGGAGCAGCGCGAGGAGCTCCGGCAGCTTGGAAGCGGCCTCGGCGTCCCCCGCCGCGCTCCGGCCCTCGACGGCCCGGATCGCGTCCATGACCCGCGCGGCGCAGCGCCCGCGGACCAGCTCATCGATCTTCGCGAGGGCACGGTCCACGATCTCCTGGGGGCTCTCCGCCCCGTGCGCGCGCTCCACGAGGGGCGAGACCTTCTGCCGGGCAGGGTCCTCCCCCAGTTGGCTCAGGACGGCGCTGGGGGTCGGGTCCTCGTCCGCGTCCCAGAGGGCGGACATGGCGTCGAAGATGGCCCTCCCCGTCGCGGGCAGGTGCGTGTCGAGGCAGCGGCGGACCGCGGGGAAGAGATCGACCTCGACCAGCACCGCGGCGAACAGGTCCGCGAGGAGCGCGAACAGCTCGTGGTCGGGTGAGCCCTCGGCACCGCCCACATCCGCGGACCGGTGCTTTCCTCGGGTCCCCCGGCCGCCGGTGCCCGGGCGTCCCGTCCCACTGCCGCCGATGGTGGTCCCCGGCTTGCCGCGGCGGTGGTTCTCGTAGTCGTCCCGCAGGGCCTTGTAGTCGATCTGCAGCTCCTGGCTCGCGAGGCGCAGGGCCTCGTCGGCCAGGGTCGCGCTGGGGAGGACCTCGAGGAGCCCGAACAGGACCTTCAGCTCGGCGACCCGCGCGCGTCCACGCGTGTCCCGCAGGCCCTCCACCATGAAGGCGTCCCACGGCATGGCGTTCTCCAGCTGGGCCTCCATCGCGGCGGCGCCGCCTCGCGCCACCACGTCCGCGGGGTCCTGACCGCCATCGATCCGCACGACCTTGAGCTCGATGTCCAGCGGGAGCAGGCCGAGGAGCGCCTTGGCCGCGGCCTTGCGCCCGGCCTCGTCCCCGTCGAACAGGAGGATGACGGTGCGCGCGCCGGTGCGCTTGACCAGCCGCGCGTGGGCCTCGGTCGTCGCCGTCCCGAGGACCGCCACGGTCTCGCGCAGGCCCGCGGCGTGCAGGGCCATCACGTCCGTGTAGCCCTCGACGAGGATCATCCGCTGCTGCTTCCGGGCGTGGGCCAGGGCGCTGTCGTACGCGTAGATGACCGCGCCCTTCTTGAACCAGTCCGTCTCGGAGGTGTTGACGTACTTGGGGCCCTCCGCCCCGGGCAGCAGGCGCGCCCCGAAGCCGACCGTCCGTCCGCGATCGTCACGGATCGGGATCATCAGGCGGTCGTAGAAGAAGTCGTAGGCGCTGCCGTCCTCGCGACGCCGGATCAGGCCGACGCGCTCACCGAGCTCGACGTCGCGCTCCCCCTTGGCCTGGAGGCGACGCGCGATCTGCGAGCCGCGCGGAGCGAAGCCGAGGCCGAACGACTCGATGACGGCGCTGTCGAAGCCCCGCTCCTGCAGGTACTCACGCGCTGCCCGTCCTTCACTCCCCTTGAGGGCATCGGCGTAGAACGACTTCGCCTTGTCCAGGAGGGCGAGGCCAGGGTCATGGTCGCCGTTCTCGGGTCCGCCGCCGCGGCGCTTGCGGCGCAGGGCCTCGTGGTCCTGCTCCATGCCGACCATCTCCGCCGCGGCCTGGAGCGCGTCCATGAAGTTGCCGCCGAGCCGGAGCTCGAGCAGCTGCAGGACGTCCCCGCCGGTGCTGCAGGCGCCGAAGCAGTACCAGAGCCCCGGGTCCGGACCGATGGCGAACGAGGGGGTGTCCTCCTCGTGCAGCGGGCAGCAGGCCCAGAGGCGGTTGCTGCGCTGGACCGGCTCCTTGCCCCACGAGCGCACGAGGGACTCCACCGGCAGGCGGGCCTTGACCTCCTCGATGAGGCGCTTGAACTCGTGGGAATCGGACGACATGGGCGAACCGACGCAGGGTCGGTCGGGGCACAGGGGTGACCTCAGGTGCGAGCACCGCGGGTCGGGACGGGGGTGCCCCAAGGCGCGTCTCCGACCGCATGCACGAGTCGGGTCCGGAGAAGGCGTCGCCTGGTTGGGAGGGGCTTGGAGGTTCTGCTGAACAGGGCCAGTGGTGCCTGCTCCGATGGGTTCGAGGGGCCGGGGGGACGGCCGTCCTCGCTGGAGGGAAAGCAGGCACTCTCCCAGTTCTGCGAAGATTAGCCCACCGCCCGGGGGTGTGGTACCGGCGACCGGAAAACGATTCCCGGTGCCCCGATTCCGAGGCCCCGTCCCAGAAAGGGGCACGAAACCCCGTCACCGAACGCGGGAAGCGGCCTCGAGGCGCTGCCAGGCCCGGAGGTCCAGCTCCTGGACCCGCATCTCGGGCTCGATCCCGGCCTCGGCCAGGCAGGCCTCGGCGCGGGCCCGCTCGCCCAGGTGATCCCCGAGCACCCGACGCACCATCTGGCGCCTCCGCTGCAGCAGGGCCCCGGCCAGCTCCCGGACCCGATTGCGCTCCTCGGCGGGCGCGAGGTCCTCCCGAAGCCGGCCGTGGGCCAGCCTGGAGTCGACCCTCGGGCGCGGGCTGAAGGCCCCGGGAGGCACCCTGCGCCCCCCGCGCACCTCGTAGGCGAGCTGCACCGCGACGCTGAGGGCTCCCCAGTCAGGACCGCCGGCAGCCCCCGCGAGTCGATCGGCCAGCTCCTCCTGCACGAGCACGGTGAAGCTCTGCGGCGGGCGCTCGAGCCCGGCCACGAGGGCCAGGACCGGGGCTGAGATCGAGTACGGGAGGTTGGCCACCAGGTGCCAGGGCCCCTCCTCGGGAACGGCGCTCGCCCAGGCAGGACCGAGCGCGTGCTTGCCCGCGAGGGCGTCCGCCTCGACCACCTCGGCGTGGGGATAGGGCTCGAGGAACTCGGTCGCGACCGGCACGAGCCGGGGGTCCACCTCCAGACAGACGAGCCGACCCACGGCGTGCGCCAGGTGCACCGAGAGGAAGCCACACCCCGGGCCGACCTCCACCACGTGCGCCTCGGGCGGCAGCTCAGCATCCTCGACGATCGCCCGCGCCGTGTTCTCGTCGAGCAGGAAGTTCTGCCCGAGGCGCTTCGACGGTCGGAAGCCCGCGGCGTCGAGCGCGGCCCGAAAGCGCTGCCAGGGCGGACGCGGCGCGCGCTCGCTCACCGAGACGCCCCCTCGCGC
>WTJQ01000005.1 GCA_011524785.1 Planctomycetota bacterium
ACGCCGATCGGGGGTGATCCCCCCCTGCAGCAGCGCCGCCAGCGTGGCGCCCTCCACGTCCCGCACGGTGATCAGGGTCCCCTGGTCCACGCCGTACTCGCGATGCCGCGCGGGGTCCTCGGTCACGAGGTCGAGCGTGGACAGCGAGGCCAGCCGGGTCAGCAGGTCCTCGGCCAGGCTGCCCTGCGCGGCGTAGCCCAGCGTCGAGGGCAGGGTCCAGGCGCCGCCCTCGCGGCGCAGGACGAGGGGCTCCGTCCCATCCGCGCGCAGCTCGACCTCCACGGCCGCGGCGACGTCGAGGCCCGGGAGCAGCGGGCCGATCGCGCGCGACGGCCCTCCGCCGGGCAGCGTCAAGAGGTCGAGGACCACGAGGCCCGCGAGGAGCAGCCCCAGGAGCGCGTTGCGGCGGCTCATCGGCGACGCCTCTCGCGCTGGTTCCAGAGCAGTCCGAAGAGGAGCACCACGCCGAGACTCGTCCCCACCGGCGCAGCCATCAGGCTCCAGCGGGCCGCCTCGGCCCTCCGCTCGGCGTCGGCTCGTCGGCGCGCACGGTCGGACAGCTCGGCCACGGTGTCGTGCAGGCCCGCATCGAGCAGGCCCTCGGCATCGAGCTCCTCCTCGAGGAGATCACGGAGGGGGCGAGCACGCGGCAGGCGCGAGCGCAGGGAGATGAGGTCCTCGTCGGCGAGCAGCCAGTCGAGGAGGTTCTCGAACAGCAGCAGCGCGCGCGGCTCGAGGCCCGGAAGCAGCTCGTAGGGGTCCGGGTCGCGCACGAAGTCCGCGTCCCCCACGAGCACGACCCGCGCCTCCGAGGCGGCGTCCAGCACCGGCTCGTCGGTGGTCTCGGCACTCGTGCCGCTCCCCCCCACCAGGTCCAGGGGCGCGGGCGCGCCGCGCCGGAAGGGCGAGGGCAGGCGGCCCGTCAGGACCGTGGCCAGGGCGGAGCGCACGCGCGGGTCGCGGCGGAGGGTGGCCGTGCGCGCCTCGAGGACCGAGGCGTCCTTGACCAGGGCCTCGACGAGCTCGACCACCCAGGCCTCGTCCGAGGAGTGGATGGGGTCGAGGCGCGTGACGCCCTCGGGCGGCTCCGCCTCGGCGAAGGGCTGGGCCCAGCCGAAGGCGATGCCCTCCAGGCCCGCCGTGGGCGGGAACGTCGCGCTCATGCCGTCGCGCGCCACCTCGACGATCGCGGGGCTGCGGAGCTCCTCGCGGCGCGCGCTCCCCGTCGGGCGTCCGTCGGCGCCGAGCTGCGAGACCAGGACGCCGCGCTCTCCGGCCCACGCCGCGTCCCACACGTGACCGGGCACGAGCGGCGCGCCCCAGGAGCGCGTCAGGGCCTCGAAGCCGGTCGGGGACGGCGGGTCGCCGCGCATCGCGTGGACCGCGCGCTGTCCCTCCGCGTGGGCGTGCATCTGCACCGAGTCCAGGAGCAGCAGGGCGGGCGTGCCCCGCTGGATGGCCTGCTCCACGGCGAAGACCGCGCGCGGGTGCCAGGCCAGGGGCTGGACCACCACCAGCGCGTCCAGGTCCTCCGGCACCGCCTCGCCCGCCTCGAGCTCGGCGGAGTCCACGGCGACGAGGTCGAGCCGCCGCCCGAGCTGGCGACGGAGCCCGTGGAACGAGCCGAGCTGCCACGAGCTGCGCGGGTCGCTGTCGAAGCGCTCGCCGGCCCAGCCGACGCGCGGGCGGCGATCGCGGAGCATGCGCGCCACGGCCCCGACCACGTCGGCCTCCAGCGTCCAGGGATCCGCCCAGGCCACGCGCTCAGTGCGGCCCCGGTAGCGCAGGAGGAGGCTGCGGTGGACGAGCTGGCGCGAGAGGCCGGTGCCCTGGGCCGCCTGGACGGGGCGGGCCTGGAGGCCGTGCGTCCGGGCGTCGAGCTCGGCCTGGCTGTCCACCGAGGGGTCCCGGACGTCGACGAGCATGCGGCCGCCGGCCAGCGCGCGCAGCTCCTCGAGCTGGGCCTCCACGCGGGCCTTCTCGATGGCCGCGCGCCCCGACTCGATCTCCGCCGTGAAGAAGGCGTGCACCGAGAGGGTGTCCTCGAGCTGGCCGAGCACGCGCGCGGTCACCGGGCTCAGGCCGTACAGCCCGTCCTCCGAGTAGTCCACGCGAGCGGACGGGACGCGGCCCACGAGGCGGTCGACCTCGATCACCACCCCGAGCACCAGCAGCGTGGTCAGGAGCAGCCCGGAGCTGGCCCGCCCGGATCGGCAGCGCATCGAGGAGCCGAGCCTGGTCCTTCGCGCCATCCTCGAGCTGCGCATCAGGCGTCCCTCCGACGCTCGACCACGGCCGCGTTCAGGACGAGGCCCGCGGCGATCAGGCTCACGAAGTACAGCCCGTCGCGCAGGTCCACCACGCCGCGGGCCGCGCTCCCGAGGAAGCGTGCCGCGGGGGTGAGCCGGTCCAGCGCCCCGGCGAGGCTCGCGGGGAAGACCTCGACCACGAGGCGCAGGAGCCACAGCGAGAGGAGGGCGAGCGAGCCCAGCAGGAAGGCCACCAGCGGGTCGCTGGCCAGGGCGCTGATCCACAGGGCCAGCGCCACGTAGGCCGCGCCCAGCAGGATGGCTCCGCCGAGGCCGACCCACACCGTGGACCAGTCCAGGTCCCCCAGCTGGCCGACGGTCACGGCGACCGGGAGCACGAGGAGGAGCAGCAGCAGGCCGACGAGGGCGGCGTGCGCGACGAACTTGCCCAGCACGATCTGGCCGACCCGCAGCGGGTAGGTGAGGAACAGCTCCTCGGTGCCCGCGCGGCGCTCCTCGGTCCAGGAGTTCATGCACAGGGCGGGGACCAGCAGGCCGAGGCTCAGCGGCAGCCAGGCGAAGAGGACGACCAGGTTGGCCTCGCCCCCCTCCCACAGGCTGGGGAGCGGCACGCGGCCCACGGGCAGGCCCACGAGGAAGAACAGCCCCGCGGACGCCACGACGAAGATCCCGATGACCGCGTAGGCCACGGGCGACTCGAACGCGGAGCGCAGCTCGCGGCCCGCGATGGCGAGGACGCTCCTCACGCGACCTCCTCCTCGGCGGGTCCGCCGCGCGTGCGGCTGAGGAAGATCTGCTCGAGCGTCGCGAGCTCGTGCCGCAGCTCCAGCAGCGGCCAGCCGCGCGAGCGGGCAAGGTCCTGGACCTCGGCGGCGGCCTCGCGGCGCGAGCCGACGACGAGGGCGCAGCGGGCCATGCCCCCGCGCAGGGGCGGCACGTCCACGGCCTCGCGCACGCCGTCGAGTCCCGCGAGGGCCGCGGCCAGGTCCGCGCCGCCGGGGCCGTCCGCGACCTCCACGACCAGGCGCTCGCCCTCGGCGGCCGCGAGCTCCTCGGGCGTGCCGTCCGCCACCAGGCGCCCGCCCGAGAGGATCAGGACCCTGCGGCACACCTCCTCGACCTCGGGCAGCACGTGGGTCGACAGCAGGACGGTCTTGTCCTGGGCGAGGCGTGCGACCAGGTCGCGGATGCGGACGATCTCGCGCGGATCGAGGCCGCTGGTGGGCTCGTCGAGGACGAGCACGTCGGGGTCGTGGACCAGGGCCTGGGCCAGGCCGACGCGCTGGCGGTAGCCCTTGGACAGGGTGTGGATCCGCCGGTGCGCGTAGCCCTCGAGGTCGCAGCGGTCGACCACGCGCGCCACGGCGTCCCGGCGCGCCCCGCCCGCGAGCCCGTGGAGGGTGGCGGCGAGGTCGAGGAAGCGATCGACGCGCATCTCCCGGTGCAGCGGCGTGTGCTCGGGCAGGTACCCGAGGCGCCGCCTGGCGGCCGGGTCGCTCACCTCCAGACCGGCCAGCCGCGCGGCGCCGGTGTCCGGGCGCAGGTAGCCGGTGAGCATGCGCATCGTGGTGCTCTTGCCCGCGCCGTTGGGACCGAGGAAGCCCACCAGCTCGCCGCGCCGCACCTGGAAGCCCACGTCCTGCACCGCCCGCACGGGACCGAAGCCCTTGGACAGGCCCTCGGCCTCCACCAGCACCTCCCCGGCGGGGGCAGGGGCGGCTTCGAGGGAGGGCTTCACGGGTTCCATGCGCAGGGAGTCCGGCCCGGGAGTCTAGCAGGGGCGTGCGGGCCGGGGATCGGCCCCCCTACCATGCCGCCCATGGCCCCCGATCCGCGCTTCCGAGCCCTCGCCCCCTGGCTGCGGGAGCGCTTCGGTCAGCCGGTCCATCGCGTGGCCCTGGACGCTGGCTCGACCTGCCCCAACCGTGACGGAACGCGCGGCTTCGGGGGCTGCACCTACTGCGACGTCGAGGGCTCGGGGACCGGAGCCCTGCGCACGGGGAGCGAGCTGGCCGAGCAGCTGGAGGCTGGCCTAGCACGCATCGCACGCCGGTCGAAGCGCGGTGAGGAGGTCGGCGCGATCGCCTACCTGCAGAGCTACACCAACACCTACGGCGGGACCGAACGCGTCGAGGAGCTGCTGGGCGCCGTCGAGCCGCACCTGGGCGGCCGCGTGCGGTGCGTGGCCGTCGCCACCCGGCCCGACTGCCTCGACGAGGGCAGCCTCGACCTGCTGCGCGCGCTCGGGACCCGCGTCCCGGTCTGGCTGGAGCTCGGCCTGGAGTCGGCCAGTGATCAGGTGCTGCTCGACATCAATCGCCTGCACACCCTCGCCGAGTTCGAGGACGCCGTCGCGCGTGCTCACGCGGCCGGCCTGGAGACCATCGGGCACGCGATCCTCGGGCTGCCCGGGGACGGCCTCGAGGGCGCCCACGCCACGGCCGCGGCCCTGCGGGATGCCGGCTGCGCGGGGGTCAAGGTCCACCACCTCATGGTGCTGCGCAAGACGCAGATGGCCCACCAGTGGCGCGAGGGCAGCCTCGAGGTCCTCACGGCCGAGCAGTACGTGGAGTGGCTCGCGGACTTCGTGGAGCGACTCGGGCCCGACCAGGTCCTCCACCGGGTCACGGGGGAGGCGCCCCCCGAGAAGCTGCTCGCGCCGCAGTGGGAGCTGCACAAGACGGCGGTTCGCGATCGGCTGACCCGCACGCTGGAGGCCCGAGGCACTCGCCAGGGCTCGCTGGCCAGCGCCTGAGCCTCGCCCCTGGCTCGATCCCCTCCCCCTCCCTACCCTCGGGGCCATGGGAACCCCTCGCCCGTGCCATGGCCTGCAGCGCCTCCCGAGCGCGCTCCTCCTCGCCCTCGGCCTGACCTCGTCGGCTGCCGCCCAGGGCCTCCTGCAGGACGACGGACTGTTCCTGCGTCCGGACGACGAGCCGCCCGTCGGCGTGCTCGGCGCCGCGGCGGCCGCGGCCGGCGACCTCACCTTCACCTGGAACTGGGAGGGCGTGGAGCGCTCGGGGGTCCGCATCGGGGACGAGGC
>WTJQ01000151.1 GCA_011524785.1 Planctomycetota bacterium
GGCCACCCCAAGACATGCTCCAGGACTATGCACCCATCCTCCTCCTGCTGGGGATGGTCGGCGTGTTTGCGGTCGCCAACCTGCTCCTCAGCGAGCTCGTCGGCCGCAAGCGCAAGGTCGTCGGCAAGGGCGGCGCGTACGAGTGCGGGATGGAGCCGGTGGGGACCGCCCGCCTGCGCCTCTCGATCCACTTCTACCTGACCGCCGTCCTCTTCATCCTGTTCGACGTCGAGGGGATCTTCCTGATGCTCTGGTCCACGGCGGCCAAGAGCTTCCAGGCCGCGGGCGCGGGGGCGCTGGTCTTCACCGAGATCCTGGTGTTCGTCGCCATGCTGGTCGTGGCGCTCGTGTTCGTCTGGCGCAAAGGAGGTCTCGAATGGGATCGCTGAGAGAGGTCGAGGCCCGCGACGACGAAGCCGGGTTCCTCGCCACCCGCGTGGATGCGCTCCTCAACTGGGGACGCAAGAACAGCCTCTGGCCCATGCCCCTGGGCCTGTCCTGCTGCGGCATCGAGCTGATGGCCATGATCGGGCCGAAGTTCGACATCGCGCGCTTCGGCGCCGAGGCCGCGCGCTTCAGCCCGCGCCAGTGCGACCTGATGATCGTCGCCGGCACGCTGACCTGGAAGATGGCCGAGGCCGCGCGCACCATCTACGACCAGATGCCGGACCCCAAGTGGGTCATCGCGATGGGGGTCTGCTCGTCCTCGGGCGGCATGTACGACAGCTACGCGGTCGTCCAGGGCGTCGACAGCATCCTGCCCGTGGACGTCTACGTCCCGGGCTGCCCGCCCCGCCCGGACGCGGTCATCGACGCGATCCTGAAGCTGCAGAAGAAGATCGAGCGCGAGAGCCCGCTCAAGCGCATCGTCGAGGGACCCGGTGTCCTCGACGAGTCGGGCACCGGACGCTTCGTCATGGCGCCCAACGGCGCCGTGAAGACCCGTCGCCTGGGGACCTACGTCTCCGCGGCCGGCGTCGAGGAGGACCAGTACACGGGCCGCGCCAAGGAGGGCTCGGAGTGACCACCCTCGAGCGCATCGAGGCCCTCGGCATCGAGGGCCTGGAGGCCGTCACCGAGCGCGACGGCACCCCGACGGTCCGGATCCCCGCCAGCAGCGCCCGCGCCCTCCTCGAGGGTCTGGCCGGCGCGTGCGGCTTCGAGTGTCCCACGCTCGTGACGGGCATGGATCACCACCCGCGCACGCCGCGCTACGAGGTCCTGTGGCAGTTCCTGTCCATGGCCCACGGGGATCGCATCCGCGTGCGCTGCCTGCTGGAGGGCGAGGACCCGACCGTCCCGACCTGCATCGACCTCTGGCCCGGGGCCGCCTTCATGGAGCGCGAGTGCTACGACATGTTCGGCATCCGCTTCGAGGGCCACGAGGACCTGCGCCGCCTGCTGATGCCCGAGGGCTACGGCCACTTCCCGCTGCGCAAGGAGTTCCCCCACCAGGGCATCGAGCCCGACCGCCTGTACCGCGAGTGGGAGCGCCGCCGCCTCGAGCGCGCGCGCGCCGCCGAGGAGGCCGCCCAATGACCGAGACCCGCGTCTTCGAGTACGCGCCCAGCGAGCCGTCGCACCTGGAGCTGGACGCCGACGACCCGCTCCACGGGGAGCTGCTGAAGGTCAACATGGGGCCGCAGCACCCGGCCACGCACGGCGTGCTGCGCCTGGAGATGGAGCTGGATGGCGAGACCATCGTCTCCTGCGACCCCGTGGTCGGCTACCTGCATCGCGGCAAGGAGAAGTCGTGCGAGAGCCTCGGGTGGCGGAAGTTCTTCCCCCACACCGACCGCCTCGACTACGTCCAGCCGCTGCTCAACAACACGGCCTACGCGCTGTCGCTCGAGTCCCTGGCCCAGGTCGAGGTCCCCCAGCGGGCCCAGGAGATCCGCGTGCTCCTCATGGAGGTCTCGCGGATCATGGCGCACCTGATCTACCTCGGGACGACGGCCATCGACCTCGGCGCGGTCTCGATGTTCTTCTTCACGTTCACCGAGCGGGAGAAGGCGTACGAGCTCATGGATGCCTGGACCGGGCACCGCATGAACAACACCTACGTCCGCATCGGCGGGGTGTACGCGGACGTGGACGAGGGCGTCGCCCGAGCCATCCGCGAGTGGCTGGAGGCCTTCCCGGCGAAGGTCGACGAGTTCGAGCAGCTGCTCACCTCCAACCGCATCTGGGTGGACCGCAACCGCGACGTCGGCGTGCTCACCCCGGCCGAGGCCCAGGCGATGGCCCTCACCGGCCCGAACCTGCGCGGCTCCGGCCTCGAGTGGGACCTCCGTCGGGCCGCGCCCTACAGCGGCTACGAGACCTACGACTTCGAGGTGCCGACCGGCTCCGTGGGCGACTGCTACGACCGCTACCTCGTCCGCATCGCCGAGATGCGCGAGTCGGTCAAGATCGCCCTCCAGGCCCTCGACCGCATCGAGCGCAGCCGCGGCCAGGACTTCCTGCTGGAGGACCGCCGCTACGTGCTGCCCCCCAAGCAGAAGGTGCACGAGTCCATGGAGGAGCTGATCTTCCAGTTCAAGGTCGTCACCGACATGCGCCTGCCCAAGGGCACCGCCTACCACCCGGTGGAGTCGAGCAAGGGCGAGCTCGGCTTCCTGGTCGCCTCCGATGGCACCAGCGAGCCCCTGCGCTGCCACGTGCGCGCGCCGGGCCTGATGAACGTCCAGGCCATCCCGCGCCTGGCTCACGGCCGCCTGCTGTCGGACATGATGGCGATCATCGGCAGCCTGGACTTCGTGATGGGAGAGGTGGATCGCTGATGGCACTCACCGACGCACTCAAGGCCGAGTTCGACGAGCTCGTGACCCACTACCCCGAGCGCCGCGCCGCGCTCATCCCCGCGCTCCACCGCTGCCAGGAGGAGCTGGGCGGCTGGCTGAGCCCCGAGACCATCGAGGCCGCCGCCGAGTACTTCGAGCTCGAGCCCGTGGAGGTCTACGGGGTCGCGAGCTTCTACCCCATGTTCTTCCTGAAGCCGGTCGGCCAGCACGTGGTCAGCGTCTGCCGGAACATCTCCTGCGACCTGCGCGGGTCGGACGAGATCATGGCGGCCGTCTGCAGCAAGACCGGCGCGCGGCCGGGAGGCAGCAGCGAGGACAACCGCTTCTACGTGGAGCACGTCGAGTGCCAGGGGGGCTGCGCGAACGCCCCGATGATGGTCGTCGACGGGAAGTACCACGAGGACCTGACGCCGGAGCGCGCGACCGAGATCCTGGAGGGCCTGTCCTGATGAGCCATCCGACCTACCTCATGTCGCGCATGGAGCGCGAGGACTCCCACACGCTGGCCGGCTACGAGGCGCAGGGCGGCTACAAGGCCCTGCGCAAGATCCTGACCGACCCGATCCCGCCCCAGTCGGTGATCGAGACCGTCAAGGACTCGGGCCTGCGCGGCCGCGGCGGGGCCGGCTTCCCCACCGGCCTCAAGTGGTCGTTCATGCCCGACCGCGAGAAGGACCCCCGCACCCGCTACATGGCGGTCAACGCGGACGAGTCCGAGCCCGGGACGTGCAAGGACCGCGTGATCATGCGCGAGGATCCCCACGGGCTCGTGGAGGGCTGCCTCATCGCCGCCTGGGCCATGGGCCTCGATGCGGTCTACATCTACGTGCGCGGCGAGTACCGCCTGCCCTACGACCGCGTGGCCGCGGCGATCGCCGAGGCCCGCGCGGCCGGGCTCGTCGGCCAGGACATCCTCGGCAGCGGGTTCTCCTGCGAGATCCACATGCACAAGGGCGCCGGCGCCTACATCTGCGGGGAGGAGACCGGGCTCATGGAGAGCCTCGAGGGCAAGCGCGGGCACCCGCGCCCCAAGCCCCCCTTCCCCGCCGGCTTCGGCCTGTGGGGCCAGCCCACGACGGTCAACAACGTCGAGACCATCTTCAACGTGCCGTTCATCATGGATCGGGGCGCCGAGTGGTTCCGGACCATGGGCACCGAGAAGTCCCCGGGCAACTTCCTGTGCGGCATCAGCGGGCACGTCGAGAGCCCGGGCGTCTACGAGGTGCCGCTGGGGATGCCCGCGCGCCAGATCATGGACGAGTTCGCGGGCGGCGTCTGGAAGGGCCGGGAGCTCAAGGCCTGGATCCCGGGCGGCTCCTCCACGGGCTTCCTCAAGCCCGACGCCATCGACACGCCGATGGACCACGACTCGATCAAGGCCGCCGGCTCCATGTTCGGGACGGGCGCGATGATCGTGCTCGACGAGACCGCGAGCGTGGTGCGCTCGGCCCTGGTCCTCATGAACTTCTACGAGCACGAGAGCTGCGGACAGTGCAGCCAGTGCCGCGAGGGGACCCAGTGGCTCGCCCAGGTCTTCCAGCGCCTGCACGACGGGGAGGGCCGCGAGGAGGACCTCGAGCTCCTGCGTGGCATCGCCAACGGCATGGCCCCCGGCAAGACCATCTGCGCCCTCTCGGATGCGGCCGCGATCCCGACCCACTCGGTGCTGCGGAACTTCGCCGACGAGATCGAGGAGTACGTCCGCGAGGGCGGACACGAGGCCGTGATGAAGAAGCGCCAGGCCCTGGCCGGAGCCGCGTCATGAGCGAGACCGTCGAGATCGTCGTCAACGGGCGCACCGTCCAGGCGCGCAGGGACAAGCCGCTGATCCATGCCTGCCTGCAGGCGGAGGAGGAGGTCCCCCACTACTGCTACCACCCGGGTCTCTCCCCGGTCGGCTCGTGCCGCATCTGCCAGGTCGAGGTGAAGCAGGGCGAGATGCCGCCCCGCGTGATGGCGGCCTGCCGGACGCCCGTCGCGCCGGGGATGGTGGTGGACACCGAGGCCGCCCGCGCGCACGACGCGCGGCGCGAGTGCCTCGAGTTCCTGCTCAAGAACCACCCGCTCGACTGCCCCATCTGTGACAAGGCCGGCGAGTGCACGCTCCAGGACTACTCCTTCGCGGAGGGTCAGGGCGAGGGCCAGACCGTCGAGCCGCGCCGCCAGCTCGAGAAGCGCAAGGACCTGGGCGACGTCATCGTCCTCGACCAGGAGCGCTGCATCCTCTGCAGCCGCTGCGTGCGGTTCATGGAGGAGGTGCCGAAGACGCCTCAGCTGTGCATCGGCGGCCGCGGCAGCCACTCGGTCGTCGAGACCTGGGCCGACCGTCCGCTCGAGGGCAACTATCAGGGCAACCTCGCCGACGTGTGCCCGGTCGGCGCCCTCACGCTCAAGAAGTTCCGCTTCCAGGCCCGCGTCTGGAACCTGACCAAGACCGCTTCCACCTGCGGCGAGTGCAGCCGCGGCTGCGCCACGACCGTCGAGGTCCTGCGCGGCGGGGACGTGAAG
>WTJQ01000385.1 GCA_011524785.1 Planctomycetota bacterium
GGCCTGGGGGGAGGCTGGGCTCCCCCTCGAGCCCAGGCCCGATTCAGCCCACGGGCCGCGTGGTTTCCACCCACCAGAGCTGCCAGCTCAGACCCCCACCCCCCTCTACTGAGGGGGACGATCAGCAAGAGCCCAAGTCACACCTCACTCCCGCTTTCCTTGAAGGTCTCCCGCCAAGCCAACGCCCCCCTGCAGCCGCTCGACGGCCGCCCGGCGGTCGTCAGCCTCGGCGTCTTCGACGGGGTGCATCTCGGGCACCAGGCCATCCTCGCCGCCAACCTCGCCGAGGCTGGAAGGCGAGGTGCCGTCCCCACGGCCGTGACCTTCGGGGACCACCCCAAGGCCCTCCTCCTCGGGCGCGCTCCGCGCACCTTGACCACCCTCGAGCACCGCCTGCGCCACTTCGAGCGCCTGGGCATCGAGCACGCGGTGGTCCTCCGCTTCGACGACGCGCTGCGCGACACCGACGCCCGCGCCTTCGTCGAGGACCTGCTCGTCCGCGGCCTCGGCGCCGAGGCCTTCGTCCTCGGCTTCGACAGCAAGTTCGGCCGCGGCCGCGAGGGCGATCCCGAGCTGGTGCGCGCCCTCGGACACCCGGTCCAGGTCGTCCCCAAGGTCGAGCTGGGCCAGCGCGCGGTCTCGTCCACGGCCATCCGCGAGGCCGTCGAGCTGGGTGACCTCGAGGCGGCCGCCCGCATGCTCGGACGCCCCGTCAGCGTTTATGGCGAGGTGATCCACGGCGATGCCCTGGGCCGCACCCTGGGCTTCCCCACCGCCAACCTCGACCTGGCCCACGAGCTCTCACCCCCGCCGGGCGTCTACGCCTGCCGCGCCGAGATCGATCCCCTGGAGGGCGCAGGCAGCACGCCAGCCCTGCCCGCCGTGGCCAACATCGGCTACCGCCCCACGGTCACCGGCGAGCGACCCGACCGACCGCGGGTGGAGGCCCACCTGCTGGAGGGCGGCCAGGACCTCTACGGCCGTCACCTCGAGCTCGCCTTCGTGGCCAAGCTCCGTGACGAGCGGCGCTTCGAGGGGCTCGACGAGCTGAAGGCTCAGATCGTCCGGGACTGCGAGTCGGCGCGGTCCGCGCTCGGCTGAGCGTTGAGCACGCTCCCCTAGGCCGCGGGCCGCCTCAGCAGGCGACGCATCGCGAGGGTCTTGCTCGGAACCGGTCGGGCCCAGTCGCGACTCACGCCCTCAGCGCTCCGCCGTGTCCCGCACCCAGAGTGCCAATACAGAAGGAGCCCCCGCGACGCGCGCGAGAGCTCCTTGGATGGTTCAGCCGCGGTGACGCGCACCGCGGCCTATCGCGTCGAGGACGGGATCAGAAGCCGACCTGGAGGCCGACGATGATGCCGTCGATGTCGAGGCCGTCGTTCTTCGTGTACTGAACGCCCCAGTTGCCGTAGTTGTAGGCAACCTCCATCTGGGTGTCGAACACGGCGTTGTCGGAGTCCTGGTAGCGGACACCGATGGACGACTCACCGCCCAGCGGGAAGGTCGCCGTCACGGCGTAGGGGCTGGTGTCGGGGGCGAAGGTGGCCTGCGGGATCGCGAGGGCACTGCCGTCGGTGGCACCCGTGAAGGCGCCATCGTCCTCCCCGATCTGGGCCATCTCGGCCACGACGGTGAACGCGTCGGACGAGTAGGAGAGGTCGATGATCAGCGCGTCGCCGTCGATGCCGTTGTTGTCGGTCGCCGAGGTGAAGGTGACGCCGCCAGCGATCCCGCCGCCGAAGTCCATGTCAGCGTGCGCGCTGATCCGGTACTCGTCGCCACCAAGGTCGGTGCCGTCCGCGATGCCGATGCTCCAGTTGAAGCCGTCGCCGCCGCTGAGGGTCAGGCCCTCGTCCCGGTTGACGTAGTGGTAGCCGATGTCGGAGCGCGTCTGGAAGAACATGTCACGCTCGTGCTCCATCGAGGAGGCGTTGCCCACGACCTTGTGACGGCCGAGGCCGAGGGTCATGCCGCCCAGGTCCTGCGTGATGTACGCGTCGAGGAGCGTGCTGCCCTCGAGGTTGTACTCGACGTAGGCGCCGAAGCCGCCGGAGCCGCCGCTCGCCATGATGCGAGCGTTGTTGACGCCGAAGTCAGCGACGTCGTTGTCGCTGTTGTTGACGTACCAGATGTCGGCGTAGCCGGAGAAGGACATGCCTTCGTGGTTGTCCACGAGGCTCGAGGCAAGGGTCTCGACCTCACGGTCGAGAGCGGACCACTCGTTGCCGTTCGCCAGGGCGGCGCCGGTCAGACTGAGAGCAGTCGCGGTGAAGAGGATGGTCTTCATGGTTGAGTCAGGACTCCAGTGAGAGACAGACAGAAGAGAATGGGATGGGGCGTCTGTTGCGCGGAGAGCATGCAAGGGTCGGCAGCCCCGTGCCAACCCCCGAGGACTGGAATCCTGGGCAAATCGGGGGTCGCTCATGCCCCCAGAGACCTCCAGGAGGGTGTCCAAGATTCAGGAGACCGCCCCAAACCCCTCCTCTGCAGGACCTAAGGACCACCTGCCAGCGCATCGGGCCCTCGATCCAACGCAGAGGAGCCCCCGCGACGCGCGCGGGAGCTCCTTGGATCGGTCAGCCGCGGTGACGCGCACCGCGGCTTCTGGATTCTCGAGTGGGATCAGAAGCCGACCTGAAGGCCGACGATGATCGTGTCGGTGTCGCCAGCGGCGGTGTCGAGCATGCTGTACTGCACGCCCCACATGCCCCAGTTGTAGGCGACGTCGACGGACTCGGTCTCGGCCGCGTCATCGTTGTCCTGCATACGGACGCCGATGGCGGACTCGCCGCCGAGGTCGTAGGTGACCGCGATGGCCATCGGGCTCGTGTCGTTGTCGAAGATCGCGTTCGGCTGCGCGAGGGCGCTGCCGTCGAACTGGCCCGCAGCCGTGAAGGCGCCACCGTCCTCACCGACCTGAGCGAGCTCGACGCCGATGCTGAGCGCGTCCATGGCCCAGGCGACGTCCACGATGAGCGCGTCACCGTCGTTGCCAGCGGCGTCAGTGGCCGACGTGTAGGTCACGCCAGCGGAGATGCCTCCGCCGAAGTCCATGTCGCCGTGGGCGCTGATCCGGTACTCGTCGCCACCAAAGTCGGTGCCGTCCGCGATGCCGATGCTCCAGTTGAAGCCGTCGCCGCCGCTGAGGGTCAGGCCCTCGTCCCGGTTGACGTAGTGGTAGCCGATGTCGGAGCGCGTCTGGAAGAACATGTCACGCTCGTGCTCCATCGAGGAGGCGTTGCCCACGACCTTGTGACGGCCGAGGCCGAGGGTCATGCCGCCCAGGTCCTGCGTGATGTACGCGTCGAGGAGCGTGCTGCCCTCGAGGTTGTACTCGACGTAGGCGCCGAAGCCGCCGGAGCCGCCGCTCGCCATGATGCGAGCGTTGTTGACGCCGAAGTCAGCGACGTCGTTGTCGCTGTTGTTGACGTACCAGATGTCGGCGTAGCCGGAGAAGGACATGCCTTCGTGGTTGTCCACGAGGCTCGAGGCAAGGGTCTCGACCTCACGGTCGAGAGCGGACCACTCGTTGCCGTTCGCCAGGGCGGCGCCGGTCAGACTGAGAGCAGTCGCGGTGAAGAGGATGGTCTTCATGGTTGAGTCAGGACTCCAGTGAGAGACAGACAGAGAGATCAGGGATGGGGTCGGTTGCGCGGTGGGGTTGTCCACCGGACGCCCCCATGCCAAGTGCCGTCTCCGGCGATTTGGCGTGCTTTTGATTCCGGAGAGTCCTTCGGCGGGGAGGCCGGAACCTTGTCCTTCTTTCTGGCTACTACTGCACATTCCTGATCTCAAGCTGCACCCGTGCAGCAACTTAGGTGGGATGTTGCACTGCATCGGAAACACTCCAGGAACAGGCTCTGATGCCCTCTGGAGACCTCGATGCTCCCTGGAACGGGCCGGAGATCCAATGCGCATTGGGCGCTCCAGTGACACCGTCCACGCTCAGCGGTGCTCGAGAGGCCCCTCAGTCACTCCTCTGGTGAGTCGCCAGCACATCGCTGGCCTGAAGCGCAGGCGCGAGCTCCAGACCCCGGACCAGGTCATGGGCATCGCGCCACGACCGCCTCGTCAAAGGGCTCTTCCCAGGCCCCCTAATAATACTGTCAGCAGGTTCGCGCTCGGCTCAGTCCCAGCCCTTGCGGCGATCGCGCTTGCGCTCGCTCTGGCGGCGCTTCGACTGGAGCCGCCGCTCCTGGGAGCCTCGGGTGGGCCTCGTGCGCTTCCGTGAGCGCCGGGGGGCCAGAGCACCCTGCAGGAGCTCCACCAGGCGCTCCCTGGCTGCCTCGAGGTTGCGGCCCTGCTCGCGGTGGGCCTGGCTGCGCACGACGAGGACGCTCCCCTGCACGAGGCGGGAGGCCAGCCTCTCCTTGACGAGCGCCCTTCGACTGGGGCCCAGGGCCTCGCAGGCGTCCAGGTCCAGGCGCAGCTCCACGGCCGTCTCGACCTTGTTGACGCGCTGACCGCCCGGTCCCGAGGCTCTCGAGGTCCTCAGCTCGAGGTCCCGGCCGGGGATGGCCAGGCGCGAGCCGATGCGGAGGTCCTCCACGGGCGCCCTCAGGCCCCCTCGGGGCCCTCTGACGCAGGAGCCGCCGCCGGATCGTGCTCGCGCAGGAAGGGCCACGGGAAGATGCCCGTGGAGTGGCCGTCGGCGAAGCGCACCGCGATGGCGTAGGCCCCCACCAGCTCGACGCCGGTCTGGGTGAGGTCGTCCGGAACGCTCGCGGGGTCCAGGAGGCGCTGCCCGGTGAGCTCGTGCACGCAGTGGGCGCAGGGGCAGAGCCTCCTCAGCTGGGCGGCCGTGTAGACCGTCGAGGCCCCGTCCTGCCAGTCCAGCTGGATCCTCGTGGGGTCCTTGCGGCCGATGCGGAGGGGTGTGGCGGTCATGGTCACGGTTGCGAAGCGCGTGTCCGGAGCCCGCCCATGGCCGGCCGCACCGCCGACGCCCATTTGCGGCTTCTAGAAGAGGCCCGCAGGGATGGTGGCCAGGACCAGACTTGAACTGGTGACCCCTTGATTTTCAATCAAGTGCTCTACCAACTGAGCTACCTGGCCGGCGGGTCCACGCGCCAAAGCGCGTCGCGGGCCGGATTCTGCGCCCGGAGAGGGGGGCCGTCAACGGGCGCCGACCGAGAATCCCGGTCCGGGGCGCCCGTCGGAGGCTGATCTGCCGAGGCCATGCCGGCGAGAAACGGTCGAGGCGTCGATCGGACTTCGGCCCGGCTCGGATCCTGCCGATAGGGAACCAGAGGTCCCGCCCCAGGATCATGATCTGCCCCCTCGCC
>WTJQ01000318.1 GCA_011524785.1 Planctomycetota bacterium
TCGTCGGCCAGGACCTGAGGCCCCACGGGGTCCTTGCGGACGTGGCTCCGACCCTGCTCCAGCTGCTCGACCTGGAGCAGCCCGGGAGCATGACGGCGCGGTCGCTCCTGCGCTGAGTGCGCGCCCTAGACCTCGTCGAGGCGCTTGCCCTCGACCGCCTGCTTGACCACGCCGTCCATGAGGACGGCCGCGAGCGGCAGGGAGGCCTGCTCGAGGCGGTCACGTGCGCCCTGGACGGTGGGGAGCTCCTGCTGGGACCGTGCTGCCTCGGCCGCGGCCACGGCCTCCTCGAGCTCGGCGATGGTCTCCGGGTCGAGCGCGCCGCGCGCGGACTCGAGGTTCTTCCCGATGGCCAGGAGCATCGTGCCCAGCTCGGTGTGCAGCTCCACCACGCGGCGGCGGTCGAAGTCCTCACGGGCGTGCTCGAAACCCGCCTCGAGCATGCCCTCGACCTCGTCGTCGGTGAGGCCGTGCATGGGCTGGATCTCGATGGACGCGCTCTGGCCCGTGGACTCCTCCTTGGCCGTGACGGTCAGCATCCCGTCGGCGTCGAGGGCGAAGCGCACGCCGACCCGTGCCATGCCCGCGGGCAGGGGCGGGAGCCCCTTGAGCTCGAAGCGGCCAAGGCTCCGGCAGTCCTCAGCGAGCTCGCGCTCCCCCTGGACCACGTTGAACACGATCCCGGTCTGGCCGTCGGCGTAGGTGGTGAAGCCCTCCTTGTGGCTGCACGGGATGGTCGAGTTGCGCTCGATCATCTTGGCGACGGCTCCGCCGATGGTCTCGATCCCGAGCGAGAGCGGCGTCACGTCCATCAGCAGGACGTCGCGCGTCCCGCCGGTCAGGACGTGGGCCTGGACGGCGGCGCCCATGGCGACCACGTGGTCGGGGTTCAGCTCGGTGTGCGGCTTGCGGCCGAAGAGACGCTCGACCGCGGCGCGGACGGCGGGCACGCGAGTGGAGCCGCCCACGAGCACGACCTCGTCCACGTCCCCGACCTCCAGGTCCGCGTCCAGCAGGGCGCGGCGGCAGCTCTGCAGGGTCCGCTCGATCAGAGGCCCGATGAGCGCCTCGAACTCCTCGCGGGTCACGGCCCGGCGCCAGTCCAGGTCGTGGTCGGGCAGGGTCAGGTGCAGGTCCGCCTCCGGGTCGCGCGAGAGCGCGATCTTGCAGCGCTCGGCTGCCAGGCGCGCGGCCTGCAGGAAGGCGGGGTCCTCGAGCAGCGCGGCCGGGACGCGCTCGCGCAGGCCGTCGACGGCGAGGCCCACCAGGGCCTGATCGAAGTCGTCGCCGCCCAGGCGCGTGTCCCCGTTCGTGGCCAGCACCTGGAAGACGCCGTCCTCGATCGACAGGAGGGACACGTCGAAGGTGCCGCCCCCGAGGTCGTAGACCGCGACCGTGCCCTCGCCCTTCTGCTCGAGGCCGTAGGCCAGGCTCGCGGCGGTCGGCTCGTTGACGATGCGCAGCACCTCGATCCCGGCGAGGCGCGCGGCGTCGCGGGTGGCCTGCCGCTGAGCGTCGTCGAAGTACGCCGGCACGGTGATGACCGCGGACGCGACCTCGGCGCCCGTGGCCGCCTTGGCGTGCTCCATGACGCCGGTGAGGATCCAGGCCGACAGCTCCTGCGGCGTCCACTGCTTGCCGCGCAGCTCGACCTGGGCGAGCTTTCGCTCGCTCTCGGTGACGCGGTAGGGGACCGGGGCCTGATCGAGGTCCAGGTCGGCCAGCCCGCGGCCCATCAGGCGCTTGGCGCTGAAGACGGTGTGCGTCGGGTCGATGAGCGCGCGCCCCTTGGCAGCGTGCCCGACGAGCGGGTTCCCCTCCTCGGGGACGTGCACCACGCTGGGTACGGTGGCGGGGAGCCCTTCGGGGGCCAGCACCTGGGGCCGGCCGTCCTGCCAGAGGGCGGCGAGGGAGTTGGTCGTGCCGAGGTCGATGCCCACGACGACGCGGGGCGCGTCGTTGTTCAGCACGTCGAGTTCGATGTAGCCCACGGTCGGAGGGGGGTCGAGGGGGAGCAGGCGCCGGCGTGCCGGCGGAGTGGTCTCAGAGGGACGGGCCCGGGGGCGCTGTGTCGTTGGCCTCCGCGAGCCGCAGCTCGCGGATGCGCTCCAGCGCGCGGGCCAGGTAGCGGACGGCGTTGAGACGGCGGCGGAGCCCGGCGAGGTCGGCGGTTCCCGGCCCCGGCAGGGGCGTGAGGGCCGCGCCGACCTCCGCGAGGACCGCGGCACGCTGGCTCTTGAGCTCCTCGGCCAGGGGCCCCAGCGCCTCGCGCTCCGGGGAGCCCGCGGGCGAGGAGGCCGCGTCGTCGAGCGCCTCGTTCCACTCCAGGACCTCCATGAGGAACTCCTGGGGCATCTGGCGCTCCGCGCCCTCCTCCGGACCGCCGAGGCGACGGATCAGGTCGTCCGCACGCAGGAACTCGTCCGCGAGCACCTCGTGGGCGTGGTTGAGGGCCGCCGTCGCGCGCTCGGCTTGGTCCGTGGCGCCGGCGTGGTCGGGGTGGGTGAGGCGCTGGAGCCGGAGCAGCGCGCGGCGCAGCGCCTTGCGATCGACGTCCCACGCCGGCTCGAGGCCGAACACCTCGAAGGCGCCGGGTGCGTCGGCGAACTGCGCGAGGACCCCGCAGGCCTCACAGCCGAGCGGGGTCCAGAGAGCGTCGCCACACTCGGGACAGGCGGTCACGATCGTCAGACGCTGAAGCTCTCGCCGCAGCCGCAGCTCTTGCTGGCGTTGGGGTTGGTGAACTTGAAGCCGCGCCCCATCAGGCTCTCCTCGAAGTCCACCTCGGTGCCGTTCAGGTAGAGGAACGACTTGGGGTCGCACAGCACGCGCACGCCCTCGGTCTCGCTGATCTGGTCCGTCGCGCGCTCTTGGTCGTCGAAGCCCAGGGTGTAGGAGAAGCCGGAGCAGCCCCCGCCCTTCACGCCGACGCGCAGGCCGGTCGCCTCGGGGAGGTTCTGCTCGGTGATGATGCGGCGCACCTCCTTGATGGCGCGCTCGGACAGGCTGATGGCCATGGGATCAGGAGCCGCTCTCGCTGTCGTTCTTGGTCTTGAAGTCGCTGACGGCGGCCTTGATGGCGTCCTCAGCGAGCACGGAGCAGTGGATCTTGACCGGCGGGAGCGAGAGCTCCTGGACGATCTCCGTGTTGGTGATCGCCATCGCCTCGTCCAGGGTCTTGCCGCGGATCCACTCGGTGGCGAGCGAGGAGCTCGCGATCGCGGAGCCGCAGCCGAACGTCTTGAACTTGGCGTCCACGATCCGATCACCCTCGACCTGGATCTGGAGCTTCATGACGTCGCCGCACTCGGGAGCGCCGACGATGCCGGTGCCGACGTCCTGGCTGCTCTTGTCCAGGGAGCCGACGTTGCGCGGGTTGTTGTAGTGGTCGAGGACCTTGTCGCTGTAGGCCATGGTGGGTTCGGTTCGTTGGGGGGGAGGTGTTCGGTCGAGAGGAGGGACGCGGGATCAGTGTCCGGTCCAGTTGACGGTGGAGAGGTCGACGCCCTCCTGGACCATCTCGTAGAGCGGGGAGAGCTCGCGGAGCTTGGAGACCGCGGCGATGACCTGGTCGGCCGCGAAGTCGACCTCGTCCTCGGTGGTGAAGCGGCCGAAGCCGAAGCGGATCGAGGAGTGCGCCAGCTCGTCGCCGACGCCCATGCTCTGCAGCACGTGGCTGGGCTCGAGGCTGGCCGAGGTGCAGGCCGAGCCGGAGGAGACCGCGAGGTCCTTGATGCCCATGATCAGGCTCTCGCCCTCCACGTAGGCGAAGGAGAGGTTCGAGCAGCCGGGGAGGCGCTCGTCCTCGTCGCCGTTGATGTGGACGTGGTCCAGGGCGGCGAACACGCGCTTCTCGAAGCGCTCGCGCATGGCGAGGCTGTGGGCGGCGTCCTTCTCGAGGTCCTCACGCGCGACCTCAGCGGCCTTGCCGAGCCCCACGATGCCAGGCACGTTCAGGGTGCCCGAGCGCATGCCGCGCTCGTGGCCGCCGCCGTCCATCTGGGCGACCAGGCGCACGCGCGGGTTCTTGCGGCGCACGTAGAGGAAGCCGACGCCCTTGGGGCCGTAGATCTTGTGCGCGGAGACGCAGAGCAGGTCCACCCCGTCGGCCTCGACGTCCACGGGGATCTTGCCCGCGGCCTGCGTGCCGTCGCAGAGGAACAGGATCCCGCGCTCCTTGCACAGGCGCCCGATCTCGCGCACCGGCTGCAGCACGCCGATCTCGTTGTTGGCCCACATGATGGCCACCATGATCGTGTCGTCCCGGAGCGCGCCCTCGATCTGCTCGATGCTGTGGCGACCGTCCGGACCCGGCGCGAGGTAGGTCACCTCGCAGCCCTGCTTCTCCAGGTGCTTGGCCGTGTCGAGGACGGCCTTGTGCTCGGCCAGGCTCGTCACGATGTGCTTGCCCTTCGAGGCGTACATCTCGACCACGCCCTTCATGGCGAGGTTCAGGGCCTCGGTGGAGCCCGACGTGAAGACGATCTCCTTCTCGTGGGCACCGATGAGGGCCGCGCACTGGCGGCGCGCCTCGTCGACAGCGGTCTCGGCGGACCAGCCGTAGGCGTGGCTGCGGCTGGCGGCGTTGCCGTAGATCTCGGTGAAGTAGGGGGCCATGGCCTCGAACACCCGCGGATCGCAGGGGGTCGTGGCCTGGTAGTCGAGGTAGATCGGAGTCTTCATCGGAGGTGCGCCGGAGGGCGCCGTTGGTCGGTGGGGCTCAGCGGTGCTGCGGGTCGAGGTGGGCCGCGCTGGCCGTCAGCGGGCCGGTCGCGCCGCCGCCGGCGATGGAGCCGAGGGTCGTGGAGTCCAGCAGGGACCAGATCCGGTCCTTGAGGCGGTGCAGGGGCGAGCGGATGGGGCACACGGCCTGCACGTCGCACTCGCCGTCGCGGCGGGCCATGCCGAGGTCGCCGCAGCCGCTCACCTGGGGTGCACCCTCGAGGGCGCTGACCACCTCGGCGAGGGAGATCGACTCGGGGGAGCGGGTCAGGGCGTAGCCGCCCCGCGCGCCGCGCGTGCTCTCCACCAGCCCCGCGTGGCCCAGGTCCTTCAGCACCTCGGCGAGGAGGCGCTTGGGCACCGGGAACTGCTCACCGATCTCCCGCGCGGGCACGACCTCACCCTGGCGCTTGGCCAGGTGGGTCAGGGCGATGAGCCCGTACTCGGTGCGCTTGGTGAGCTTCAGCATGGGGAGGGAGCGGCCTGGAGGCGCCTCAGGGGCACCCGGAGCGGGCCAGGAGGGGTGTTCGGAGGGGCGGTGAGG
>WTJQ01000022.1 GCA_011524785.1 Planctomycetota bacterium
GGCGGGCTCGGAGGGCCCTGGACCTCCAGGAGGCGCGGTCCCGGGCCGACAGGAGCATCCGGCCCCAGCAGCTCGCCGCTCGCCCCGTGCGCGGCGTCGATGTGCTGGAGGGGCGGGGTGGAGGAGGCGGCCATGGCAGGGAAGCCTAGCGTCCTCGGCGCCGCGAACGCCGCCTCGTCCTGCGTCTCCGTCCGATCCGGACGGTCTCCAGCACCGGCTCCGGCGGGGGACCCGGGCGTCGGATCGCGGAGGACACGGCGTAGGTCGGGCCGTCCGACGCGCAGAACACCGAGTGGAAGCAGGTGGCGGTGAGCCCGTGGTTCGGGAGCACGACCGCGTCCCCGGCATCGAGGACGAACGCGTGGCCCGAGTCGACCAGCCGTCCCGTGAACTCCTCGCCTCCGTGGACCAGCCAGCCGAGCGCGCCACACCCGGGGAGCGCGAGCTCGGCGAGGACCTGCTCGGGGTCCGAGGCGAGGGCCCACGCACGGTCACGCTCGAGGTCGCCCAGGGGCTCGCCCTCGGTCAGCAGGGTGCGCAGCGCGGCCTGGACCTCGTGGCCGAGCTCGTGGGCCGAGACGGCGAGCCAAGCGGTGCTCCCGGCGAGCTGCGTGTAGAGCACGCCCCGCTGGCCGCCCTCCACGCGTTCGTCGAAGGCGTCGTGGTGCAGGAGCGCTCCGCCTCCCGGAGCGTTCCAGTAGCCGATGCTCTGGGTGAACAGGGGCTCTCCGTCCACGCAGGTGGCGACCAGCTCCCGGATCGGCCGCGTGCCGTGGATCCGCGCTGCTCCGGGGAGCAGGGCCTCGGCCAGGCGCGTGACCTCCCGATGCACGGCGTCGTCCCGGCAGCCCTCGTCCTCCGGCTCGCGGCCCGCGGAGATCCGCAGGCGCCAGGAGCGTTCGTCCTCGTGGTCCGAGAGGAGGGACGCCTTGGCCCAGAGCTCCAGGGCGCAGCCCTCGCTCCGCGTGGTCCAACGCGCGCGATCCCGAGGAGGGTCCGGACGTGCGTCCGAGGGGAGCAGGGGCGCGATGCCGGGTGGCAGCTGACCGAGCGGCAGGCTGCCCGTGGCCAGCGCCTCGCCGAGGGCCAGCCCCTCGTCCCCGTGGGCCCCCGGGGGCACCGCCCCGCGCAGGATCAGGGGGCGGTCCGCGCGGAAGCGCGTCACCAGGTCCGGGTCCGCCGACTCCCCAGCGCGGGGCGTCGAGCCCGCGCGCGGGTCGGCCGGGCCCGTCGGAGCCTCCAGCTCGTACCAGGTCCCGTGCTCCACCCCGCGCCGGATCAGCCGCAGGCGCCGCCGAGCCCGACCCTCCAGGAGTGCGAGGACCTCGGGCGGGTCGTCGGGGGCCGCCTGCACGATGGGGCGCGCTGCTGCTCCTCGGGCCTCGTCCCCCTCAGCGAGGAGCTCGGCCAGCCAGCCCTCCGCGTCAATCGCGCTCCCCGGCAGGGCGGCCTCTCCGTCGGGAGGAGATCCGTCTCGATGATCGCGGGCGCTCACCCGCGCGATTAGGGCGCCCGGCCGGCAGGGGATCAACCCCCGCCCTTTGGCATGATCCGACCATGGACCGCGCCGCGCTCGTGACCCTCCGCGTCGGCGGGCTGGTGCAGGCCCTGGACGAGCCCGACGCAGAGGTCCTCGAGCGCGCGGCTCGCCGCATCGGCGCGGCGTCCCACGAGGTCCGCGGCGCGCGCTTCGCACGGCGATCGGTCGACGCCCGCAAGCGACCCGTGCGGCTCCCGGTGCAGGTGGACCTCGTCGTCCCCTCGGGCTTCCGCTCGCGCGCGCTGCAGCGTGAGGAGCGCAGCGGACGGGTACGCCCGGCGCCCCTGGCCGGCTCGCTGGTGCCTCCGGACGCGGGAGCCCGTGGCCGTCACGTCGTCGTCGTGGGGACGGGCCCTGCCGGGATCTTCGCGGCGCTCCCGCTCGCGCTGGGCGGCGCTCGGGTCACCGTCCTCGAGCGTGGCGCGGACCTCGGCACGCGCCACCGCCGGCTGGTGCCCTTCCACCGTGGAGGCGCCCTGGACCCCGAGACCAACCTCCTCTTCGGCGAGGGTGGGGCGGGCACCTACTCCGACGGGAAGCTCTACACCCGCGTCGATCACCCGCTGGAGGTGCCGATCCTCGAGGAGCTGGTCGCTGCCGGTGCCCCTGCCGAGATCCTCTTCGACGCCCGCGCCCACGTGGGGACGGACCGGCTGCACACGGTGCTCCCCGCGCTCCGAAGGCGCCTCCAGGAGGTGGGGGTGGAGTTCCGCTTCGACTCTCGGCTCGACGGGCTGCGGCTGTCGCCCAGCCGTCCCGGCCGCGTGCAGGCCGTCGAGGTGGGCGGGGAGTCCGTTGCCTGCGACGCCGTGGTCCTCGCGACGGGGCACAGCGCCCGGGACACCTGGGAGCGCCTCCATCGGCAGGGCGTGCCGTTCGAGGCCAAGCCGTTCCAGTTCGGCGTGCGCATCGAGCATCCCCAGGAGCTCGTCACCCGGGCCCGCTACGGGGACCCCGCCCCTGCCGAGCTCGGGGCGGCGGCGTACGGCCTCACGCACAAGGCGCGGGCCGGGGTGCGCGGGGCCCACTCGTTCTGCATGTGCCCCGGCGGACGCGTCGTCGCGAGCGTCCACGAGGAGGGGCACCTCTGCACGAACGGCATGAGCAACTCGACCCACTCCAGCCGGTGGGCGAACTCGGGGCTGGTCGTGACCCTCGGGCCCGACGACTACGGTGCCGAGGGGCCCTTCGCGGGGGTGGCGTTCCAGCGCCGGATGGAGCGCCTCGCGTTCGAGGCCGGGGGCGGGACCTATGCGGCGCCCGCCCAGCGAGCGGACGACTTCCTGGCGAGGCGCGCCACCTCTGGAGAGCTGGCGACCAGCCTCGTGTTCGGAGCGCGCCCCGCCAGGCTCGATGAGCTGCTTCCCGAGGCCGTGACGCGTGCGCTCGCCGCGGGCCTGGAGCGCTGGGAGCGGCAGGTGCCCGGCTTCGCGGGGCCGGAGGGGCTGCTGCTCGGCTTCGAGTCTCGGAGCTCGGGGCCGGTCCGGATCCCCCGGGACCGTGAGACCCTGCTGGTCGAGGGCTTCTCGAACCTCCAGGCGGTGGGCGAAGGGGCTGGCTGGGCCGGGGGGATCATGAGCGCCGCGATCGACGGTGCACGGGCGGGTCTGGCGCTGCACGCGCTGCCCTGAGGTCCGGGTCCGTCGCTTGGGGCTAGAATCCCGCCCATGTCGAACGACGCCGACCTGCGGGACAAGAAGGTCACGACCCAGCGCCTGCGCGAGATGAAGGCGGCTGGCGAGAAGATCGCCGCCCTGACCGCCTACGACTGCACGATGGCCGGCCTCATCGATGCCGCCGGGGTGGACGTGATCCTCGTGGGGGACTCCGTGGCGACGGTCGTCCAGGGCCTGGACACCACCGTGACCGTCACGATGGATCACATGCTCTACCACGCCGGGCTCGTCCGGCGCGGCGTCGAGCGCGCGCTCGTCGTGGGGGACCTGCCCTTCATGAGCTACCAGGTCCGCGCCGACGAGGCCCTCCGCAACGCGGGGCGCATGGTCAAGGAGGCCGGCGTCGAGGCCGTCAAGCTCGAGGGTGGCGAGCCCGTGTGCGAGGCGGTGCAGCGGATGGTCCGGGCCGGGATCCCGGTGATGGGGCACCTGGGCCTCACGCCGCAGTCGATCCACAGCTTCGGCACCTACAAGGTCCGCGCGCGCGACGAGGAGGAGGCCGAGGGGGTCAAGCGCGACGCCCTGCTCCTCGAGGAGGCGGGTGCCTTCGCCATCGTCCTCGAGAAGGTTCCCTCCGACCTGGCGCGCGAGGTCGCCGAGAGCGTGCAGGTGCCCGTGATCGGGATCGGTGCTGGCCCCGACGTGGACGGCCAGATCCTCGTGAGCCACGACATGCTCGGGCTCTACACACGCTTCCAGCCGCGCTTCGTGCGCCGCTACGCGTCGATCGCGGACGACATGCGCGCAGCCTTCGGTCGCTACGCCGAGGACGTGCGGGGGGCGGCGTTCCCCACCCCCGACGAGAGCTACTGAGTCGCGCCCGTGACTGCGGGGCTCAGCCCTGGCCCTTGTCCTCGAGCGCCTTCTTGAAGAGAGCGCCGAGGTTGGTGCCCAGGGGCTGCGAGCCGGGCTTGGCGAGGTTCTTCTCGATGACCTCGCTGTCGACGGCCTCCTCGGAGCCGAGCACGGCGCCGCGGGTGTCGAGCCGCGTGAGGGAGAGGCGGCGCGCCGCCGGGTCCACGGACTGGATCCGCACGGTGACCTCCTCGCCGACCGACAGCACGTCCCCAGCGCGGCGGACGCGGTCCCGGCCCAGCTGGGACACGTGCAGCAGGCCCTCGAGGCCGGGCTCCAGCTCGACGAAGGCGCCGAAGTCCGCGAGCCGGGTGACCTTGCCGGTCACCTCGCGGTCGCCGGGGTAGCGCTCCTCGAGGTCGTTCCAGGGGTCCGGGAGCAGCTGCTTGATGCCGAGGGCGAGGCGCTTGCCACCCTCCTTGATCTCGAGCAGCATCACGTCCACCTGCTGGCCGACCTCGATCTCCGTGGTCGCGTCCTCCACGCGCCGGTGCGCGAGCTGGGAGACGTGGACGAGGCCCTCGAGGCCCCCGCCGATGTCCACGAACGCGCCGAACGGCTCGACGCGCGTGACCTTGCCCGAGAGCTTCGACCCGGGCTCGAGCCGGCCGACGGCCTCGGAGCGAGCCGCGGCACGCTCCTCCTCGAGGACCTTGCGGCGCGAGAGCACGACGCGGTCGCGCTTGCGGTCGATCTCCAGGACCTCGCAGACGACGGTCTGGCCGATGAAGGCGCTGAGGTCGGCCTCGTGTCCGATCGCGACCTGGCTGGCGGGCATGAACGCTCCGTGGGACCCGATCTTCAGCTCGAGGCCCCCCTGGTTCTGACCCGTGACGCGGGCCTTCACGTGGGAGCCCTCGGTCAGCTCGGCCCAGGCCGCCAGCTCCTTGGCGGCGGTCAGGGAGAGGACCCAGAGCTCGTCCTCCCGTCCGCGAACCACGAACTCGTGGCTCTCGCCAACGGAGGGGGCCTCGTCGAACTCGCGGAGCGAGGCAACGCCCTGCATGCGCGGACCGAGCTCGACGATCACGTCGTCCCCGTGCACGCCGGCCACGACGCCCTTCCAGAGTCTCTCGCCGCCGCTGGCGGCCTCCTGCCGGTCCTCCTCTTCGGAGCCGATGCTCTGCAGGTCGACGTCGCCGAGGGCGTCGGCGATCTCACGGTCCAGGTCGTCGGGGGGAGTCATAGG
>WTJQ01000584.1 GCA_011524785.1 Planctomycetota bacterium
GGTGAAGCCGTCACGGGAGACGCAGCTGCCGTCGTGGTAGCCGGAGTCGGTGAGGCCCGTGGTGTCGAAGGCGTTGGCGCCCGTGACGACCGCGATGGCGTCCACGCACTGGTCACCCGGCGTCGGCGGGGGAGGCCCGCTGGACTCCTTCTCGATGAGCAGGTTGTCGAAGCTGAAGCCGGTCACGCCGCCCTGGGGGACGCCGGACTGGAAGCGAACCTCGTTCCACGTGAAGTCCGGCAGGGCCAGCGAGGCGTCCGGAGCGGTGGAGGGGTAGGCGTCGGCCGGGTCGACCCACAGCTCGGCGGTCTCGCCGGCGCTGGTGAAGGTCAGCTTGACCACGAGCTGAGCCATGGTGTCGGGGCTCGAGCCAGCGACGATCGCCTGACCCACACCCGGGGACTCCATGCCCCAGGCCTCGGCGCCACCGGGCATCCCGATGAAGATGTGCTCGGCGCCGAACTGGGTGAACAGCGAGAAGCCGCCGTAGACGTCACCGGTCGGGTCCTCACGCTGGGCCTGGAAGCGGATCCACATCACGCCGTCGCCGGAGCCGAAGTTCGTGCCGTCGGCTGCGAGGTCGGGGTGGGCGCTCGCCAGGGGCAGGCGGAAGGTGCCCTGGTTCTCGATGTTGGTGGTCAGCTTGTGGCCGATCGCATCGAAGCCGGGGGTGGTGATGATGCCGTGGTCGCCAGCGTTGCCGGCCCACCACTCGGTCAGCCAGCCCTGGCCACGGAAGCCGTTGCCGTTGCCGATGCCGAGGCCGACGGTGTAGTCGAAGGACTCGTAGGCGACGGTCTCGACGCTCGGCGGCGGGGTCGGGCAGTTGTTGTCCGCACCCGGGGTGTCCTCCGAGAAGTCGCCGAAGGGCGAGATCACCCAACCGCTGTCACACTTGCGGCCCGAGGCCGGCACGAAGCTGCCGTCGGGGCCGATCTCCTGGGTGCCGTAGACGAGGTCGCCGCTGCCGACGGTCTCGATGATCGAGAGGCTGTCCACGACGGTGCCCACGAGGGCCTCGAGGTCGCCGCTGTCATCGGTGTCGAGGTCGTCGCCGACCGCGTTGCCGAAGCCGTCGACGAGCATGTAGGTGACGTTGTCCGAGTTCTCGAACGACATGCTGTCGTCGGTGAGATCGGCGGTCCCGAGCGTGAAGGTGCTCTTGGCGATGACGAAGTAGCCGTTCGCGTTGATGACCTGGCCGGTGAGGTCGACGGCGGTCTCGCAGACGCCGGAGCCACCGGTGCCGTCGCCGATGATGACGAAGGAGAGGCCGTCGAGGGAGGCGCCCGGGACACCGGCGAGCTCGACGTACTCTTCGACGTCGGCGCCCGGCATGTCGAGGCGGTACTCGCTGAGCGACGCGGCGGCGCCGCCGCCGCCCGCTTGCGCGAGGGTCGTGAGGAAGGCCGCCGTGCTGAAGCCGGCGATCAGATTGCGCTTATTCATGAGTCAGGAGAAACAGCGGGGAAGGGCCCGGAGCGCACTGGCGGTCCAGGAAGAGAGAGAAGCGAACAGTACCGCAACCTCCGCTGCTGTGGGGGATAAACGGCTCTCTGTGGGGCGCTAGCTTCGGAGTTGCTTTCTCTGTTAGGGGCCGCCTCCTTTCTCGCGCGTTCGACTGCCCGTTCAGGGCGGGTCGAGGTCGGTGCGGGGATCGGCGAGCCCTCGAGGATCGATGCGAGGCGCCCTCCAGGGATCCGCGACTGGGTGCCCGTTGGACCGCCCCCTCGGTCGCTCCTCGCCGTAGGATTCGGAGCAGCGAGCGATTCCGCTCACCCCACCATGCTCTGGCGCATCGAGGCTCCTGAAGGCGTTCGGACCCACTCCACCGGAGGGCCCGTCCTGACCGTCGGCAGGGCTCCCTCGAACGACATCGTGGCCCGCGATGCCCGGGTCTCGCGGCACCACTCGCGCATCGAGCGCCGTGGTGAGCACGTCCGGGTCGTCGACCTGGGGTCCTCCAACGGCACCCGCGTCAATGGCCAGCAGCTCTCGGAGGCCGACCTCCGGATCGGGGATCGGGTGACCGTGGGGGAGCTCGAGCTCACCCTGGAGGCGCTCGAGCCGGAGGCGGACGCAGCCCTCGACACCCTCGCCGAGGCGGTGCCGGAGGAGGCGAGCGACCTGGCGGCGTTCGCGGCCCTCTCCGCGCGCATGGTGGCGGAGGTCGCGCTGCAGCCGCTGCTCGTCCAGGTGGTCGACGCGGCCGTCGAGCTGGTCGGGGCGGAGCGGGGCTTCCTGCTTCTCGAGCCATCGGCCGACCCCGGAGGAGACAGCGCCGGAGAGCTCCAGCTCCCCGTGGCGCGCAGCTTCGAGGGCGTGGACGTGCTCGTCCCGCGCAGTCGTCTGAGTGGCGGGGTCGTCCGGCGCGTGCTGGACGAGGGGCGCGCCCTCCTCTCCGTCGATGCCGGGGAGGACAGCCGTCTGGCGGGGCTCGAGTCGGTCGAGGAGCTGCGGCTCCGCTCCGTCCTCTGCGTACCCGTTCCCTCGGCCGAGGGCCCCCAGGGAGTCCTCTACCTGGACAACCGCCTGCAGCGCGGCGCCTTCGAGCAGCGCCACCTCGAGCTGGTCGAGCTGCTGGCGGCTCAGGCGGCGATCGCGATCCGGAACGCCCGTCTCGTCGAGCGGCTCAAGGGCCAGAACCAGCGCTTGGAGGTCTCGCAGCTGGCGGTGCAGCGGCTCAACGAGCAGCTCGGGCGCAAGGTGCGTGACCGTGAGGGGGAGCTCGCCGTGACGCGGGCCCAGCTGGGCCGGGAGCGCGGGCGGCAGGAGTTCGCCGGCATCGTCGGCGCCTCGGACGCGATGCGTGCGGTCTTCGATCAGCTCGAGCGCATCGTCGACACGGAGCTGCCCGTCGTGGTGACCGGGGAGTCCGGGACGGGCAAGGAGCTGGTGGCCCGGGCCATCCATCGAGGCGGAGCCCGCAAGGACCGCCCCTTCGTCACCGAGAACTGCGCTGCGCTCCCCGACAGCCTGCTCGAGTCCGAGCTGTTCGGCCACGTGAAGGGCGCCTTCACCGGTGCCTACAAGGCCAAGCGTGGCCTGCTCGAGCAGGCCGACGGGGGCACGCTGTTCCTGGACGAGGTCGGGGACATGAGCCCGGCCATGCAGAAGAAGCTGCTGCGGGTCCTGCAGGAGGGCGAGGTCCGGCAGGTGGGCTCCGACGAGGTGCGCCAGGTGGACGTCCGGGTCATCACGGCGTCCAACCGCGACCTCGAGGCGATGGTCGCGGACGGCTCCTTCCGCGAGGACCTCTTCTACCGGCTCGCGGTCCTGCGCGTGGACCTGCCTCCGCTGCGCGCCCGTCGGGACGACGTCCCGCTGCTGGCGGAGAGCCTCCTGGCTCGGGCCGCGCGGGAGGCCGGGCGCGACTGCCCCGTGCTGCCCCACGAGGTCGTGGCGGCGCTCGTGCGCTACTCCTGGCCGGGCAACGTCCGGGAGCTGGAGAACGAGATGCGCCGGCTCGTCGTGCTGGCACAGGAGGGCGCGCGCCTGGAGGACCTCTCCAAGGCCGTCCGCGAGGCTCGGACCATCGCCGCCTCCCCGGGCGAGGCGGAGGTCCTCGAGCAGGGGGACATCCGGGGAGCGGTCGCCGACCTCGAGCGGCGCTCCATCGAGGCGGCCATGGAGCAGGCGGCCGGGAACAAGAGCGCCGCCGCCCGGACCCTGGGCATCTCACGCTTCGCCCTGCAGCGCAAGCTCGACAAGTACGGGCTGACCCCCTGAGGGCAGGCCGGCCGGAGGGCTGCTCGCGGCTCCGGGGAGCCTCACTGCATCAGCAGCGCGATGGGCTGGCTGAAGTTCGTGGTCGGGCCGCTGCGTCCCTGGTCCCGGTACCACGCCTGGAAGTGCCACTGATCCCCCGGCTGCACCGCGGTGGGCAGGGGCCGCGTGGGGAACGCCGTCAGGTCGAGGTCCTGGAGGACCCGACCATCCGGGCCGGCCCAGGCCAGCTGCGACTGGAAGGAGGCCACGTTGCCGAGCAGGCAGAGGTTGCCCTCCGACCCGAGGAACCCGCCGACCCAGCCGGGGGCGAGGCTTGCCATCATCAGGCAGGGCTGTCCGGGGGGCAGGTCCCGGGTGGCGACGAGGAGGTGCTGGGAGCTCACGACGCCCGGCGAGTAGACCTCGGTGACCGCGGCGGTCCCCGTGGAGTTGGGGGTCGCGACGCAGTAGCTCGTCCCGGTCGTGCGGCTCCCCGTGGAGGCGAGGCCCGTGAAGGGGCCGTCCAGGAGCGGCGCGATCCGGGTGGCCTCCGCGGTGTCCGGGTCGAGCTCGTAGAGCTCGCTCTGGGGCGCGGTGACGGCGTAGATGCGATCCGTCGCGGCGTCGACGTGGAGGTCCTGGATCCCCGGGACCCCGTGGTAGCCGATCCAGCTGCAGGCGCCGCTCAGCGGATCGATGGCCCACAGGTGGCTCCCGTCCGTGCCGAGCAGCCGGTCCCGCCCGTTGTCGTAGCCGAGCGCGAGCACGCCGTTGGGGCTCGGGGCCCACGGTCCGCCACTGGCGCTGAAGGTGCCGACCACGGTGACGATCCCGCTCGGGACCGCGATCGCCTGCAGGGCCAGCCCGTCCGTGCCGTAGAGCAGGCCCCTCGCGTGGTCGTGGGCGAGGTCGCGCGGCGGGAGGCTCATCGAGCTGATCGGCTCGACCGTGCCCGCGACGAGGTCGATGCGTGCCAGGAGGTCGAGCGCGTCGAGGCGGGCGTAGACCACGTCCGGCTCGGCCGTGTCGGTCGCGCCGTCCAGGTAGTACTGGGAGATGCTGACGCCGGTCGCGCCGGTGACGGGGTCGATCGTGTACACGCCGTCGGACGCGATGCCGATCAGGTCCTGGGCGCTGCCGGCGCTCGCCAGGCACATCATGAGGGCCGCTGCGAGGGCGGCGCGGTGGGGGGGCTGCTGCATGGTCTCTCTCCGGCCCGGGAACTGGGCCTGAGGAGGACCTCGGCGAGCGGCGGCGACCGCTGGGGGACCTCGCAAATGCGCGCGCCCCCGCGTCCCGAAGCCGGGAAGCGGGGGCGCGGAGGTGACGGAGCGGAAACCGTTCGACCTGGAGAGAACCCCTAGAGGAATCCCAGCGCGATCGGCAGCGAGGTGTTCGTGGTGGGCACGCCGCCGACCTCATCGCGGTACCAGGCCTGGAAGTGCCATACGTCGCCCGGCTGCAC
>WTJQ01000286.1:0-2076 GCA_011524785.1 Planctomycetota bacterium
GGAATACGCGCTGTCGGAACTCGAGGGCAGCGCCCTTGTGAGGCTCGAGGACGGCGCGCTGATGGCCGGCGACCGCGAGCTCGCGGTGCCCGAGGGCCTCGGCCCCCTGGTCGCTGGCCCAGCGAGCGGGCTCCCGGTCAGCGAGCTCGGGTCCCGGCTGTACGCCGCCGACGGGGAGGCCGGCGGCTGGTTGGCCGAGACGGCCGAGCCCGTCGAGGCCGCCGCCTGGGACGCGCTGCTGGCCTCGGGCCAAGTGCTCCCCGGCCCCCGGTTCCGGAGCGAGGTCGTGGAGCCGAGCCTGCTGGGCATCCAGAGCCCCGAGCCCGGCGTGCTCGAGATGGAGCTCAACGCCCCCACGCCGTTCTTCCTCGACCTCATGGGCTTCTACCCGACCTTCCCGGTCAACCGGCGCTGCCTCGAGGAGGCTCAGGAGCGCTGGCCCGATCGCTGGGAGATCGAGTGGGTCCGGCCGGAGAACATCGTCACGAACGGCCCCTTCCGCATCGCGGAGCGCCGCGTCAACGACCGCATCCGCCTCGTGAAGAACGAGACCTACTGGGACGCGGACCACGTCGCGCTCGGCTCGATCGACGTGCTCGCCATCGAGCAGGACTCGACGATGCTCAACATGTACCTGACCGGCGGCTGCGACATCATCGACCGCGTCAACACCAACGTGGTGCAGGAGCTGATGGGCCGCGAGGACTTCCAGCCCACCGCGTACCTCGGCACGTACTTCTATCGCGTCAACGTGACCAAGGAGCCGTACGACGATCCGCGCGTGCGCCGGGCCCTCTCCCTGGTGATCCCGCGGCGTGAGATCTGCGAGCAGGTCATGAAGATGGGGCAGCTGCCCTGCTACAGCCTCTCCCCGCCCGGCATCGGGGCCTACGTCCCCCCCACCATGAGCCAGGGCGACGCCGAGGAGGCGCGCCGGCTCCTCGCCGAGGCCGGCTACCCCGGGGGCGAGGGCTTCCCGCCGGTGGAGATCCACTACAACACCTCCGAGGCCCACGCCTCGATCGCCCAGGTGATCGCGCTCGCATGGCAGGACACCCTCGGGATCCGCACGAAGCTGCGCAACGAGGAGTGGAAGGTCTACCTCGACACGCAGTTCAACCTGCGCTACGACGTCTCGCGCTCCGCGTGGATCGGCGACTACGGCGACCCGAACACCTTCGTGGACCTGATGGTCACGGGCGGGGAGAACAACAAGACCGGCTGGGGCCACCCCGAGTACGACCGGCTCGTCGCGGAGGCCGCCCTCGAGCTCGACCCCGAGAAGCGCCTCGCCCTCCTCGGCGCGGCCGAGGCCCTGCTCATGGAGGAGCTCCCGATCCTGCCCATCTACTCCTACGTGACCCAGAACGTGGTCGCGCCGCGGCTCGGGGGCTTCGACCCCAACGTCCTCGACGAGCACTTCCCCAAGTTCTGGTACTGGATGGACGACGCGGAGCTGGCCGAGCGCCGCGCGGCCCAGCCCGCCGAGTGGCGCCAGGTGGAGCCTCACGGTCCGGCCGAGGGGCAGTACAGCCCGGCCCAGCAGCGCGCGCGCGCGGAGGCTCGCTGACGTGGCGCGCTTCCTCCTCCGCCGCCTGCTCTGGTTCGGGATCACGCTCACGGTGGTGATGGGCGTGTCGTTCTTCCTGATGAAGAACGTGAAGGGCGGGCCCTTCGACAGCGAGCGGGCCCTCGAGCCCGCGATCGAGGCCAACCTGAACGCCCGCTACCACCTGGACTGGCCGCTCTGGAAGCAGTTCCTCCACTACACCGGGCCCCTGAACCTCGATGAGAAGGGCTGGTTCGGCGACGGCGAGCTGGCGGGCACGGTGCCCCTCGGCGGGGTCCTCACCGGCGACTTCGGCCCCTCGTTCCGCTACCGCGACTTCACGGTCAACGACATCATCGGCCAGTCGCTCCCGATCAGCGCCTTGCTCGGGACCGTGGCCATGATGTGGGCCCTGGCGCTGGGCGTCTCGACGGGGATCGCCTCGGCCCTGCGGCGAGGCTCGGGCATCGATCTCGCGCTGCGCCTCGCGGCCACGGGCGGCATCGCCCTGCCGAACTTCGTCATCG
>WTJQ01000286.1:2176-5169 GCA_011524785.1 Planctomycetota bacterium
TCCCTGCGCGAGATGCTGCTGCCCGGCTTCTGCCTCGGGCTCGTCTACGCGGCCTACATCTCGCGCCTGACCCGCACGGGCATGCTCGAGGTGCTCTCGCAGGACCACATCCGCACGGCCTACGCCAAGGGCCTCGCGCCCCGGACGGTCGTGATGCGCCACGCGCTCAAGGGTGGCCTGCTTCCGGTGGTCAGCTACCTCGGGCCCGCGACCGCCGGCATCCTGACGGGCAGCCTCGTGATCGAGCGGCTGTTCTTCATCCCCGGCCTCGGCCTGCACTTCGTGAACAGCGCGAGCAACCGCGACTACACGCTCGCGATGGGCGTCACGATCCTCTACACGGTCCTCGTCTACACGCTGAACACCGTGGTGGACCTGGCCTACACCCTGCTCGACCCGCGCATCGACCTGGCGGAGGAGGCCTGACCATGGCGGGAGGACGCTTCGACCTGGACGCCGCCGCCATGGAGCGGCTGCTCGAGGAGGCCCGCGAGCACAAGGGCGAGAGCCTCTGGCAGGACGCGCGCCGCCGGCTGCGGCGCAACCGGCCGGCCTGGTACGCGCTGCTGTTCCTGGCGGTCTTCGTCGTGACGAGCTTCCTGGCACCGCTGCTCCCGCTGCGGTCGCCGGTACTGTCGGACCTCGACCACGCCCTCGAGGCGCCCCAGCTCGACGGCGGGGACGGTGAGTGGCTCAGCCACCTAGGGGAGGACCCCGGCCCGCGCGAGGTCGAGCGCGCGTACTGGCAGCTCTCCGGCCTGGACCACGCCCTCCTGCGCGCGCGGCGCGCGGTGTTCGGCTCGTGGCAGACGGGGACGTGGCTGGGGACCGACCACCTGGGCCGGGACCTGCTGTCCCGCATCGTCTGGGGCTCGCGCACCTCGATCCTGGTCGCCCTCGCCGCGACGCTCTGCTCCCTCGTGATCGGCGTCTTCTACGGCTCCCTGTCGGGCCTGCTGGGCGGGCGCCTCGACAACCTGATGATGAGGATCGTGGACATCCTCTACTCGGTGCCCTTCATCTTCGTGGTGATCTTCCTGATCACGCTGATCGGGGACCACCGCGAGACCCTCGAGCAGGAGTACGGCCTCGACCGCGAGAAGGTCTTCTACCTCGTCATCGGCGCCGTCTACTGGCTGACCATGGCGCGCGTCGTGCGCGGCCAGGTGCTGAGCCTCAAGCGCTCGGAGTTCGTCGAGGCCGCGCGCGTCATGGGCGCCAGCACCCTGCACATCCTGGTGCGCCACATCGTGCCGAACGTGCTGAGCATCGTGATCGTGTACCTGACGCTCACCATCCCCGCCGTGATGCTCTTCGAGGCCTTCCTCTCCTTCCTCGGCCTGGGGGTCGAGCCCCCGAAGGTCTCGTGGGGCCTGATCGCCGTGGACGGCACCAGCGCGATCAACCCGCTGGCCATCCACTGGTGGGTGGTCCTCTTCCCCGCGCTCGCCATGGGCTCCACGCTGCTGGCGCTCAACGTCCTCGGGGACGGCATGCGCGACGCCCTCGATCCCAAGATGCGAGGGAGGGACTGATGGCACTCCTCGAGGTCCGCGACCTGCGGGTGACGTTCGAGACCCACCACGGCACCGTCCGCGCGGTGGACGGGGTCGACCTGGCCCTCGAGCCGGGCGAGACCCTCGGCCTGGTGGGCGAGTCCGGCTCCGGCAAGAGCATGACCAACCTCGCGCTCCTGGGCCTGATCCCGGCCCCCGGCCGGGTCGAGGGCTCGGTGCTGTTCGAGGGCGAGGAGCTGCTCGGACGCTCCGACCAGGACCTGCGCCGGATCCGCGGCAACCGGCTCGCGATGATCTTCCAGGACCCGATGACGTCGCTGAACCCGCTGCTCACCGTCGGGCGCCAGCTGACCGAGGTCCTGGAGCTCCACAAGGGGCTCGCGCGGCGGGAGGCGCGCGCGCGCTGCGTGCAGGCGCTGGGCGACGTGGGGATCCCCTCCCCCGAGGAGCGCCTCGACCAGTACCCGCACGAGCTCTCGGGCGGCATGCGCCAGCGCGTGATGATCGCCATGGGCCTGCTCTGCGAGCCCGCGCTCCTGCTGGCGGACGAGCCGACCACGGCGCTGGACGTCACCATCCAGGCGCAGATCCTGGAGCTGATGCAGGAGGTGCAGCGCCGGCACGGGACCGCCATCGTGCTGGTCACCCACGATCTCGGCGTGGTGGCTGGCATGGCCGACCGCGTCGCCGTGATGTACGCGGGGCGCCTCGTCGAGAAGGGGCCCACGGGCCCTCTGTTCGGCACGCCCCTGCACCCCTACACGCGCGGGCTCCTCGAGAGCGTCCCGCGCCTCGAAGGCGCGGCCGGCCACGCCCTCGACTCGATCCCCGGCTCCCCGCCCGACCCGGCGGCGCTGCCCCCGGGCTGCGCCTTCGCTCCGCGCTGCCCCCTCGCCGAGGACAGCTGCCGCGCCGAGCGGCCGCCCCTCGTGGATCAGGGACCAGAGCGAGCCAGCGCCTGCCCGGTCGCCGCGGCACGCGAGGAGGGAGCCCAGGCATGAGCGTCCCCCTCCTGCAGGTCCGCGACCTCGCCCGCCACTTCCCCGCCGGGGAGCGCAGCTGGAGCGGCGTGCCGCGCCAGGTCCTCAAGGCGGTCGACGGCGTGTCCTTCGACCTGGAACGCGGCGAGAGCCTCGGCCTCGTCGGCGAGTCCGGCTGCGGCAAGAGCACGCTGGCTCGGACGATCGTCGGGCTCTATCCCGCGACCGCCGGCAGCGTCCGCTTCGAGGGCACCGAGCTCACGGGACTCTCCCGCTCGGAGTGGCGGCCGCATCGCCGCCGTATCCAGATGATCTTCCAGGATCCCTACGCGTCGCTCGACCCGCGGCAGACCGTGGCGCAGATCCTGGACGAGCCCCTGCGCCTCTTCGGCATGGGCTCGCGCAAGGAGCGGCGGCTGCGCGCGCTGGCCCTGCTCGACGCGGTCGGCCTGAACCCGCGCCACGTCAACCGCTACCCCCACGAGTTCTCGGGCGG
>WTJQ01000228.1 GCA_011524785.1 Planctomycetota bacterium
CTGGCCTGGGCTGCCCAGCGAGCCGGCGTGCCCGCCACGATCGTCATGCCGGCGGCGCGCTGCTCGGGGGTCAGGCGCTGGACGTTGTTCCAAGCCCCGCGCGACTTGAAGGCCCCGGCCACCTGCCGGTTCTCGAGCTTGAGGCGCACCTCGAGGCCGGGCAGGCCCGCATCGAAGGGCACCAGCGGGGTCGGGTCGACGACGCCGGCGATCCGGGCGTGGGCGGCCTCGAAGTCGAGGGCGTCGAAGGCGGCCAGGTCCCCGGGCGTGCGCATGCCATCATGATGCCCTCCCGGACGGTGGGGTGCGACGTCGCAGCGCCCGCCAGTTGCCCCTCCTCCCCATGTCCCTGCCCTACACCGCGCCCTGGCTGCTGGCCCCCATGGAGGGCGTGACGGAGCCGCTCTTCCGCGGCCTCGTGCTCGGGCTGCACGAGCCCAGTGACCTGGGCGGGGCCTGCACGGAGTTCGCGCGCGTCTCCTCCTCCGCCCTCCCCCGGCGCGTCCTGCGTGCGCACCTGGGCGAGCCTGGCCCCATCCCCGTGGCCCTGCAGCTCATGGGGAGCGACCTCGAGCACCTCGCCACGACGGCCACGCGCGCGGTGGAGGTTGGCGCACCGGTGGTGGACCTGAACTTCGGCTGTCCGGCCAAGGGCGCCCTCCGCGGCTGCGCCGGCTCCGCGCTGCTCGACGACCCCGAGCGCCTCGCCACGGTCGTCACGACGGTCCGCGAGGCCGTCGGCGGACGCGTCCCGGTGACCGCGAAGCTGCGCGCCGGGGGCGAGGACGACGCACGCCTGGAGGAGCTGGTCGACGCCGCCTGTGCAGCGGGTGCCGCCCTCGTGACGATGCATGCGCGAACGCGCGCGGAGGCCTACTCGGTCGAGGCGGACTGGTCACGCCTGCGGCGCGCCCGGGAGGCGGCCGACCGGCACGGGATCCCCCTCTGCGGCAACGGCGGGGTGGAGACCCACGACGACCTCGAGGCGCTCCGGCGCGAGACGGGCTGCGCGTTCGCGATGGTCGGGCGCGGGGCGCTGGCGGATCCGTGGATCTTCAGCGGGCACCGTGCGAGCAAGCGCGAGGCGGCGACCTTCCTGCTGCGGTACGGGCGAGGCCTGATCGACCTCGGGGCGTCGGCCCGCGGCGGAGTGGCGCGCGTGAAGCAGCTCCTCGGGCACTGGACCGCGGGCGGGTTGGTGCCCGATGCAGAGGCCCGCAAGGGCTGGCTCCGGGAGCGCGATCCCGAGGCCTTGCTACGGCGCCTCGCAGAGCTGGCGGAGCAGGACCCCGAGCCCGCCGGAGCCTGCTCCGCCGCGCGCCGCGCCCCCTGAGGCCGGAGCCGAGGGCCCCCCCTCAAGACGCGATCGCCTCAGGCCAGACGCCGCACGGCCTCGGCCAGCAGGGCCGGGCCGAAGCCGGAGCCGCGCCCGCCGATCGTCGAGGGCCCGGCCATGTCGACGTGGCCGTAGCGGGCATCCGTCCCGTCGAGCTGCCAGCGGATGAACTCGCCGGCGCAGCTGCTCTGGGCGTTCATGCGATCCGCCACCGAGTTGCGGAAGTCCGCGACCTTGCTGGCGAACTCCTTGCGGTGGAACTCGGGGGCGAAGGGCATCGGGTGCACCAGCTCGCCCGTGTGCCGCCCCGCAGCGACCAAGGCGTCCTCGAGGTCCTCGTCCCCCGCGAGCAGGCCCGCATGCAGGCGCCCGGTCGCCACGAGCTGCGCGCCCGTGAGCGTCGCCGCGTCGAGGACGATCTCCGCCTTGAGCTTGCGCGCCGCGAAGCTGACGCCGTCCGCCAGGACGAGGCGCCCCTCCGCGTCGGTGTTGTTGATCTCCACGCGCATCCCGGAGTGCAGGGTCAGGATGTCGTCGTTCTTGAACGCGTCCGGGCCGATGGCGTTCTCGGCCAGACAGAGCAGGGCGCTCACGCGGGAGCGGCACCCGGTGCTCGCCAGGGTCCTGAACGCCCCGAGCACCGCGGCCGCGCCGCCCATGTCGCTCTTCATGCCGACCATGCTTCCGCCGACCTTCAGGCTCAGGCCGCCCGTGTCGTAGGTGATGCCCTTGCCGACGAGGGCGATGTGCCCCTTGGGCCTCGCCGGTGCCCAGGTCATCACGATCAGCCGCGGCGCGGAGTTGGCGCATCGACCGACCCCGTGGATCCCACCGCAGCCGGCCGCCAGCAGGTCCTTGCCGACGATGGCTCGGGTCCGCACGCCCTTGATGCCCTTGACCAGGCGGCGCGCCTCGCGCTGGAACGCGGCCGGATCCAGCTCGCTCGGCGGCAGGTCCACGAGCCGCGCGGCCTCGCGCAGGGACTCGACGGACGCCGTCACGACCTTGCTGGCGCGCAGGGACCGGCCGTCCGGTCCCACGCTGTGGACGGCGCAGGACGGCCGCGGCTTCGTGACCTGCGAGCGGCCGTCGTAGAGGGGCAGGGCCCGGGCGACGGCCAGGGTGGCCGCCAGCTGGTGCTCGGCATCGTCCAGCAGGAGGAGCACCGCGCCCTTGCCGCGCTTGCCGGTGTTCGACTTGACCATGCAGCTGCGGATGGCCTCCGCGCGGGCCGGGGCGTTGTGGCGCGAGACCTCGTTCGGCAGCACGCCCACCGCCACGCGGCGAGGGGCCTCGGAGCAGAGCGTCCCGGCCGCGGCTCCGCCGAGGCCCGGGGAGAGGTCCTTCAGGAGCTCGGCGACCAGGCGCTGGACCTCGGGGGACAGGCCGTCGAGGCCGGGGTGACGGGCCTTGCCCTTGAGCGCGGCCTCCGAGCCCAGGACGAGGAGGTGGTCGGCTCCACGGAGCAGGGCGGCGGTGGTCGAGGCGTGGCGGAGCGTGATCATGGGGAGCGAGCCTAGTCCGCAGGGCCGCCAGGCCCCAGGGACAGGGCTCGGGCTTTCCGGGAACGGCGCGCGGACCTCGGTTCCGGCGCCAGCACGTTGGGCACCGATCGCGCGGTCGAGCTCCTTCCCCCGGCTCCCCTGCCCCCCCGGGACCGAGCCCTGCGGAGTACACTCGCCAGACTGGTCCCACCCGATCGAGAACCCCGAGGAGCCTGCCCATGAGCGCCTGGAGCACGCGAGAGAGCGAGGAGCTCTACAACGTCCCCGTCTGGGGAGATCCGTTCTTCTCGATCGACGAGCGCGGACACCTCGTGGTCGCGCCCGAGGGACGCGAGGGCGGGCAGGTGGACCTGCCGGAGCTGATCGGCCAGATCCGCCGCCGTGGCGTTGCCGCGCCGATCCTGCTGCGCTTCGACGGGATCCTCCGGGCCCGCGCCCGCCAGCTGAACGCGGCCTTCAACAACGCGCGGCGCGAGTACGACTACCGGGCCCCCTACCGCGGCGTGTTCCCGATCAAGGTCAACCAGGAGCGGCACGTGGTCGAGGCCCTGCTGGCGGAGGGACGGTCCTACGGGATGGGCCTCGAGGTCGGCAGCAAGCCCGAGCTGATCGCCGGCATCGCCATCCAGGCCGGCGAGGGAACGCTCCTCATCTGCAACGGCTACAAGGACGCCGAGTACGTCGAGATGGCGCTGCTCGCCTCGCACCTCGGCATCACCGCCGTCGTGGTGATCGAGAAGCTCACCGAGCTCGACACGGTCCTCGAGGCCAGCCGCCGGCTCGGGATCCGCCCGGTCATCGGCGTGCGGTCGAAGCTCACCATGAAGAGCTCGGGACGCTGGCAGGACTCGGTCGGGGATCGCTCGAAGTTCGGCCTCACGGCGCGCGAGATCGTGGAGGTCACCGAGCGCCTCAAGGCCGAGGACATGCTCGACTGCCTGCGCCTGCTGCACTTCCACATCGGGAGCCAGATCGCGCAGATCCGCTCGATCAAGCAGGCCATGCGCGAGGCCACCAACATCTTCGTCGGGCTGACCTCGATCGGCTGCTCGATCGACTGGATGGACGTGGGTGGAGGGCTCGGCGTCGACTACGAGGGGAACGCAGCCGCCAGCGACTCCTCCATGAACTACTCGCTCCAGGAGTACGCGAACGACGTGGTCTGGAGCCTCGCGGAGTGCTGCCGCAAGCACGGCCTCAAGCAGCCGACCATCGTGACCGAGTCGGGCCGGGCGCTCGCCGCCCACCACGCGATCCTCGTGGCCGAGGTCGTCGGCACGTCGACCTTCGAGGGCACGCACGACCCCCTGCCCGTGACCAAGGACTCCCACGAGGTCGTCCGCGAGCTGGCCGCCCTGGCAGGGACCGTCACGGTCGAGAACGCGCAGGAGTGCTACCACGACGCCATGGACACGCGCGAGAAGGCCGGCCTGCTCTTCGAGACCGGCCAGCTCGACCTCGTGGGCCGCGGCCAGATGGAGGAGCAGTACTGGCGGGTCATCCGCGCGATCGTCGCAGCGACCCGCGAGATGGAGCTCGTCCCCGAGGGCATGCAGGGCCTGGAGCAGGCGATGGCCGACACGTTCTTCGTCAACATGTCGGTGTTCCAGTCCATGCCGGACTCCTGGGCCATCGGACAGGTGTTCCCCGTGATGCCGCTGCAGCGGCTCGACGAGGAGCCCACCCGGCGGGCCGTCCTGGCGGACCTGACCTGCGACTCGGACGGCAAGATCTGCCGCTTCCTCGACGTGCAGGGCACCAAGGAGGTGCTGGAGCTGCACGAGCAGCGCGACGGCGCCCCCTACTACGTGGGCTTCTTCCTGGTGGGCGCCTACCAGGAGATCCTCGGGGACATGCACAACCTGTTCGGTGACACGAACGTCGTGCACGTGGACCTGGACGACCGGGGCCGCACCCGCCTCACCCACGTCCTGCGGGGCGACCGGGTGAAGGAGGTGCTCTCCTACGTCGAGTACTTCGAGGACGACCTCCTCCGCAGCCTGCGGGCCAGCGTGGAGGACTCGCTGGAGGCCGGGCGCATGACCTACGAGGAGTCCGCGGCGTTCTGGGAGCGCTACGAGGCCGGCCTCCGCGGGTATACCTACCTCACCCCCCAACCCAGGGCCGAGGCGGCCCGCACGGAGATCCCCCAGGCATGAGCATCCAGTCCGGCGCCACAGTGCGCCTGGAGTACGAGGTCTACGACGCGACCGGCGACCTCTTCGAGACCAGCGCCGAGCAGGGCGCCGTGGAGACGGTGGTCGGCTCGGGCGAGCTGCCCGCCGGCGTCGAGAGCGCCCTGATCGGCAAGGGCGAGGGTGACGA
>WTJQ01000078.1 GCA_011524785.1 Planctomycetota bacterium
CCGCGGGGGGCCCCACCAGGGACGGCGCGCGTGTCCGGGGGTTCCGAGGCCGCCGAACGAGGAGAGTCTAGGATCCCCATCGGTCACGGGACGGACCGACGGGCCGCTTTCTGGGGCGCTTTGTGGACGGCCGCCCTGCGCAGGGGCTCTGGGGAACGACAGCCGGTCAACGGCCCCCTCGGGGCAGGCGAGACCCGGGCACGCCTCATCGCTGAGCCGACCGGGGCCTTCAGCCCCGGGCCCTGAACCCTCAGCCCTGGGCCCTCAGCCCTCGGGCTCCGCGAGCCAGCGCTTGACCTCGAACGCGAGCTCGACGCCGCGCTGCTCCGCGACCTCCGCGCGGACGAGGTCCATGAGGCCAAGCACGTCCGTGGCGGTGGCCCCGCCCGCGTTCACGATGAAGTTCGCGTGGCGCTCGCTCACCTCGGCTCCACCGATCCGGCGCCCCTTCAGGCCGCAGGCGTCGACCAGCTGCCCGGCGGTCAGGCCCCCGGACCGCTCGGGGTCGGGGTTCTTGAAGACGCAGCCCGCGCTCGCCGCCGTGACCGGCTGGGTCGCGTTCTTGGCGCGCATGTACTCCTTGACCCGCTCGTCGACCAACGGCTTGGGAGCCACCTCGAAGCGTAGCACGACGCCGGCCACGACGGCCTCCCCGAGGTTCCCGTTGCGGTAGGTCGGCGAGGCCTCCTCCCGCGGCAGGTCCCGGAAGGTCCCGTCCGGCTCCACGAGCCGCACCAGCTCGACCGAGTTCCAGACCTCCCAGCCGCGGCCTCCGGCGTTCATCGCGACCCCGCCCCCAATGTGGCCGGGCACCCCCGCGAGCATCTCGAGGCCGGTGAGCCCCAGGCGCCGCATGCGGGACACGAGTCCCGGCATCCCGGCGCCCGCCCAGCAGACCAGCCGCGGGTCCTCCTCGATCGGCGTGGGCGCGATCCGCGCGTCCGGGGCCTGGTCCAGGGCCTCGCCGGCCCCATGGTCCGCCGCCTGCGGGCGCATGACCTTGTTCATGCGCGAGGTGCCGATGACGACGCCCGGCAGCACGCCGTCGGCGACGACGAGGTTGGCGCCGCCGCCGAGGATGCGCGGGGTGAAGCCCCGTTCGCGCGCTGCGCCGATGGCGTCCCGCAGCTCGTCGGGGTCGGCCGGTTCCAGCAGCCACTCAGCGCTCCCACCGACCCGCATGTTGGTGAGGTCGGCCAGGGGCGCGCGCTCGAGGGCGGCGCAGGGCCAGGTCGTCGTGGCGTCGCTCAAGCCTCGAGGTTCGCCAGGAGGGTCGGTCGGATGGAGTCGATGTCGCCCGCGCCGAGGACCAGCGCCGCGGGACGCTCCTCCGCGGCCTGCAGCCCCTCGGTGAACGCGGCGGTCGCGCCAGCAAGGTCCCCTCCCTCGACGGCGTCGAGGCCGGCACGCCTGAGGCCCTGCACGATGTCGAACGCACGGGCGGTCACGCGATCGATGTGCCGGCGTGCTCCGTACACGTCGGCCACCACCACGCGGTCGGCCCCGCGCAGGGACTCGATGAACTCGGGCAGGAAGCGCGCGGTCCGGCTGGCCTGGTGGGGCTGGAAGAGCACGTGGACCGGCGCGCCGGGGAACACTCGGCGCGCGGCCTCGAGCGTCACGCGGACCTCCGTCGGGTGGTGAGCGTAGTCGTGCACGACGGGGATGCCCGCCGGGGTCCCCCAGCGCTCGAATCGCCGGCCGGCTCCCTCGAAGCGCGCGACTCCTTGCGCCGCCTCGCGGGCGAGCTCGGCGCAGCGGGACGCGGACTGGCCGCGCGCGCGCAGGCCCACGGCGAGCGCGACGGCGACGGCCGCGTTGTCGGCGTTGAAGCGGCCGGGTACCTGGAGGCGGACGGTCGGGGTCGACCAGCCAGGGCCGCGGACCGCGATGTGGAAGTGACCGCGATCCTCCCCGTGCAGCTCGAGTTCGAACTCGCGCCCCAGGCGCCAGGTCTCGCAGCGCGCGGCCTCCTCGAGGAAGGCGGGCGCATCGGCCGCGAGGACCAGCAGTCCCGTCGGGTGGATCTTGGCGACGAACCTGGCGAAGGCCGCGTGGAGGTTGTCGAGCGTGCCGTAGTAGTCGAGGTGGTCCTCCTCGAGGTTGGTCACGATCCCGCCCCGAGGGCTGAGCTCGAGGAAGGTGCGGTCGTACTCACAGGCCTCGACGGCCATGAGCCCGCCGGGACCCGGCGCGGCCGCGTTGCGACCCAGCCCGCGGTGCAGGCCGCCGCCCAGGACCCCGGAGGCGGGCTGGTCCGGGCAGGCCCGGTCGAGTCCGCGCAGAGCCTCGTACAGCAGCCAGGTGGTGCTCGTCTTCCCGTGCGTCCCAGCGACCGCCAGCGCCTCGGCGCGGTCGGTGGTCAGCAGGCCGAGGGCCTGCTTGTAGCGCAGGACCGGGAGGCCGCGCGCCTCCGCGGCCAGCACCTGGGGATCGTCCCCCGGAACGGCGGCCGACCGCACGACGACCTGGGCGTCGGCCGGCAGGTCCTCGGCACGGCTGGCGCCGACCGCGATGCCCAGCCCGCGGTCCAGCAGGGGCTCCACGAACGGCCCGCCGGCCGCGTCGTGGCCCGTGACCCGGTGTCCTCGCGCCTCCAGGAGGAGCCCGATCGCGCTCACGCCTGCGCCGCCAGCGCCCAGCAGGTGGACCCGAGGAGCGAGGCCCGGGACCGGGCCGGGCGCTTGCGCGAGGGAGGCGTTGGAGAGCTCGTCGATCACGGAGCCAGAACACCAAACCGGACACGCCGGTTCCAGCCTGGGGAGCGGCTCCTCGTTCTCCGCCCCGGACTTGCGACTCGGCGCGCGGCGCCGCAGGGTTGGGGTCTCAGGGAGCTCCCACTCGGGTCGCCCCTCCGAGAGCCAGCGCCATGTCGACCCCCTCACCGCTCGCCGTCGCCTGGGAGGCCTCCTCCCACCTCGAGGCCCAGATCCTGTGTGGCATGCTCCGTGGTGAAGGCATCGCTGCCCGGGTGGCCGGCGAGGAGCTGATGGACGAGTTCGCCCAGGCAGCCAGGCTCACCGGAGGCCTCTCCCAGGTCCTGGTGCCGCCCGCCGATGTGGAGCGTGCAAGGGAGCTCCTCGAGACCCACGCCGAGGGAGGTGCCGCCGCCGCGGACTCCCAGTGGGACACCCCTGAGGGCGAGGCGAGCGACGGGAGCCCGTGAGGAGGGCGTCCGCCCGTCAGGCGAGGCCCGCGAGCCGACGCAGGCGCTCGCACTGCGTGCGCGCCGCGTCCGCAGGCACCTGACTCCCCAGGTGGGCGCGCATGCGGGCGAGCTGCGCGGCCCCGTCGGCGGACAGCAGGTGCAGCAGCTCCTCCCCGCTCGCCTCCAGCTGGTCCTCCGGCACCACCCGCGTGCCGTCCCCGAGGGCGCGCGCGTTGTGGGCCTGATGCTGATCGGCATGGTGTGGGTAGGGCACCACCCAGGACGGGACGCCAACGGCGCCCACCTCCGCCAGGGTGGAGGCTCCCCCGCGGCACAGGACGAGGTCCGCCGCCGCCAGCAGGGCAGGGACGTCCTCGATGTACTCCTTGGCGGTGTAGCCCCGGGAGTCGTCCGCGGACTCGTCGAGGCGTCCGGGCCCCACCTGGTGCACGACCTGGACGCCGGCGGCCGACAGGCGCGGCGTGATCGCCCGTAGGAAGGCATTGAGCCCTCCAGCCCCCTGGCTGCCCCCAAGGACGGCGAGGACGGGCGCGCCGGGTGCGAGGCCCAGGGCCTCGCGCGCCGCCCGCGAGGGCGTGGCCGCACGCGCGAACCGGGGCGAGACGGGCGCGCCGGTCACGCGGTGGCGCCCCGCGGCCCGTCCCTCGGGACAGGTTGCCTCGACGGCGTGCCAGACCTCCTTGGCCAGGGGACCGAGCAGGCGCGTGGCCCGCCCGGGAGCCGCGTTGATCTCCAGCAGCGCCAGCGGGATCCCGAGGGACCGCGCGGCCAGGCCCGCGGGCGCGGAGGTGAAGCCCCCGAGGCCCACGACGACCTGCGAGCCCGCCCGGCGGAGCGCCCGACGCGCGCGGAGCACCTCGGGCACGAGCCGACGCAGGGTGCGGGCCGGAGAGGGCGCCCCCCCGCCCAGGGGCTCGAGCTCAAGCGTCACCCGCTCGACGGTGCAGCCCTCACCGAGTCGCTGCTCCAGCTGGGCCAGGACGCTCAACTCGACCGGGCGCCCGCTCTGGAACCAGACCAGGTGCTCGGGCATCTGGCCCTGCTCGACCAGCTCGTCCAGGAGCGCGAGCCCCGGGACCATGTGGCCCCCCGTCCCTCCTCCCGCGAGGGCGAGTCGCAGCCGAGCGTCGGTCAACGAGCGACGCGGGCGGGTGCCGTCTCGGGGATGGGACGGCGCCGGCCGACAGCCCGCCTCGCGGCTGCTGAGCCGGGCTCGGCGGACGTCTCGGTCGAGGCGACCGCAGCGCCTCCGAGCCGGCGTTCACCGCGCGGAACGGGACCCGCGGTCTCCGTGGACCGCGGCCGCTCCTGCAGCTTGGCCAACGGGTCGGAGCCGAGGGCGCTTGCGCCCGTCGACCCCGCGTCGAGTACCTCCCAAGCGGAGGGAGCGACGAGCGTGGCCAGGCCGCAGCAGGAGAGGAGGAGGCCCCAGCGTGCGCGTCGACTCATCGGGAGCCCACCGCCGCGGCGACTTGGAGGCCAGCGCCGGCGGGGAGGGTCAGCTCCTGCCCCACGACGATGCGATCGGGCTCGAGCCCGGGGTTCGCCGCGAGGAGTTCATCGAGGGTGCAGCCGAGCTGCAGGGCCACGCGACCGAGCACGTCGCCAGGCTGGACGCGGTAGCGCCCGGTCGGGAGGGACACGCGGTCGGAGGAGCGCCGAGGCAGGAGCAGCTCCTGGCCGATCTGAAGGTAGTTTGGATCGAGCCCTGGGTTGCACTGGAGGACCTCCTCCAGCGAGACCGCCCCGCCGCGCTCCCGCTTCAGGAGACCGTAGAGCGTGTCGCCCTCTCGGATACGAACCACGTCTCGCACGGGCGGGTCCTCGATCCCCGTGAGGCCCGCTCGCGCCGGCAACGAGGAGACCTGCGGGGCGAGCGGGAGCCGGAGCTTCTGACCGAGGCGTATCTTGTCGGGGTCGAGGGAGGGGTTCAGGGCGAGGACGCTGTCGAGTGCGTTCACAGTGCCGCACTCACGCTCGAGGATCAGGCTGAGGC
>WTJQ01000222.1 GCA_011524785.1 Planctomycetota bacterium
CCCCCCGGGCCGAGCGCGTGGTCGAGGGGCACGCCGGGGAGCAGGCGCGGAACGAGGGTCGCCGTCCAGCGCGGGCTCTCGGCGAGGGCCGCTGCGTGGCCCCACGCGACCTGGGGCTGCGCATCCGCTGCGGCCAGGAGCGCGAGTCCCGCGCGAGCGCGCGGACGCTCCTCGGCGGCTCCGTTCGACGCCAGGTGCACGAGCTGGACCCAGGTGCCCCAGGTCGCCGGCCTGCGGTCGTCGTCCCAGCAGCCTGGACCGAGGGCGGAGCTCCACTCCCCGGGCAGCGTGGCCGGCTGGGTCTCAGGTCCCACGAGGGCCCAGGCGCGCGCCACGGCGCCGTCGGGGAGGACCAGGCCGGGAGCCGCGGGGTCCTCCGCCGTCCGGGCCGCCGGCGAGGGCTCGGGCGGCCTCGCTCCCGCGAGCGCATGAGCGCCCCACGCGAGGGCCACGACGCCGAGGCCCGCGGGCGCGAGGTGGGGGAGGGACCGGCCCATGGCTGCCGAGTCTCCCGCTCCTCGGTCGCGGCGTCAATCGGCCCATCGAGGGCCGCGAGCCCCGCAGCCGGTGCGGCCGGGCTCCCATGCGGTCGAGCGGAGCGCTCCGGGGCTTAGCGCGGGGCCCTCGGAAGCCCATGCTTGAGGCATGTCGATCGTCGATCCCGAGCTGCTCAAGATCCTTGCCTGCCCCGTCACGCACCAGGCGCTGCGCGAGGCCACGGCCGAGGACCTCGAGTCCTGCAACGCCGCGATCGCGGGGGGGGCCGTCGAGACCGTGGGCGGGACGCGCGTCGAGGAGCCCCTCGAGGCGGCCCTCGTTCGTGAGGACGGAGCCCTGCTGTACCCGATCCGCGACGGCATCCCCGTGCTGCTCGCGGACGAGGGCATCGCGACCGCCTGAGCCCTTCCTCTGAGCCGTGCGCCTGGTCCACCCCGACCACCCCGACCACGTCGTGTGGCTCGGGTACTGCCTGAACGTGCACCCGGGGGACACCCTCGAGGCGATCCTCGAGGGGCTGCGGGACCTCACGGTGCCCCTGCGCGAGCGGCTGGCTCCCGATGCCCCGTTCGGCGTGGGGCTCTATCTGCCCGGGGCCGTGGCCCATCGGGTCGACCGTGACGCCGAGGCCATGGGCGCGCTCCGGAGCTGCCTCGAGGAGAACGAGCTCGTCCCGTTCACGGCGAACGCCTTCCCGCTCGGCGGGTTCCACCGCCCGGGCCTCAAGGAGGGGGTCTACAGCCCCGCCTGGGACACGGACGCGCGGCGGGACTACACCCTCGAGGTGGCGCGCGCGCTGCACGCCCTCTGCCCGAGCGGACCCGGCACTCCGCGGCGCCTCTCCGTGAGTACGCACCCGGGCGGCTTCGGCTCCTGGGTGGACGGCCCTGCGACCCTGCACGCCTACAGCCAGGGCTTCGCGGAGGCGGTCGCCTCGATCCACGAGCTGTGCACCTCGGCCGGGCGCGCGCTCTCCCTGGGACTCGAGGCCGAGCCGCGCGCGTCCGCGGGCACGCTCCTCGAGCTGGCGGAGTTCCTCGTGGTCGCGCGCACGCGCGCGGCCCGGCTGCTGCGCGAGCACGGGCTCGCCACCGCGGACGAGGCGGAGTGGCTCGTGTCGCGCCTGCTCGGTACGTGCCTCGACACCTGCCACGCGGCGGTGGAGTTCGAGGAGGGCGCGACCGCCTGGTCCCACGCGAACCTCGGCGCGCCGTGCTCCAAGATCCAGCTCTCCAGCGCCCTCGCGCTGCCGCAGCCGGGGCGATCGCTTGCCGGCCGTGAGGCCTTGCTGGCACTCGACGAGCCGGTCTACCTCCACCAGACCACCGGCCGCCTGCCCGACGGCACGCTGCTCCGGTCCACCGACCTGCAGGAGCTCCGGCCCGAGGCGGAGGACGCCGAACGTTGGCTGGAGTGCGAGGAGTGGCGCTGTCACTTCCACGTCCCCGTCGACCTCGAGGCCGTGGGCGGACTCGGCACGACCCGAGCGGCGATGGACGCGACCCTGGACGCGGCCCTGGCCGAGCCCGACCGCTGGGGCGACCGGGAGCTCCACCTCGAGCTCGAGACCTACACCTGGAGCGTGCTCCCGGACGGCGTGCGCGGAGCGGGCGCCCTCGTGGATGGGATCGAGCGGGAGTACCGGCACGCCCTGGAGCGGCTCGCCCTGCGCGGTTGGCGGCCGGCGGCCCCGACCGCGGTCAGCCCGTGAGGGCGCGGGCGGGCTCCGCCTCGCCCTCGATCCAGCGGCGGTGCCAGAGCTCCAGCACGACGAGGGCGAAGAGCCGGCGCCCGAGGTCCTCGCGCCCGCTCGCGTGGAGTCGGAGCGCGGACCGCACGTAGTCGGGGCGGAGGTAGCCCCGATCCAGGAACCGCTCGCTGGTGAGGAGACCCTCCACCCGCGTGCGCAGGCCCTCGCGGAACCACTGCGAGATCGGGACGGGGAAGCCCTGCTTGGTGCGGAAGAGCAGGTCGCGAGGCACGAGCTCGGAGAAGAGGTCCTTCAGGATCCACTTGCCCACGCCGCCGCGGAGCTTGTGGCTCCTGGGGAGGCCGAGCCCGAACTCGACCAGGGAGTGGTCGAGGAAGGGGACGCGCAGCTCGATCGACGCGGCCATGGTCATCTTGTCGGCCTTCAGCAGCAGGTCGTCCGCGAGCCACGTCTCCAGGTCCGCGGCCTGCATGCGGGCCACCAGGTCGTGCCCCTCGCTGCGCGCGAACAGCTCCGCGAAGTGCCGCTCGACGAACGTGCCTGCGGAGGCGCCGTCCGGGTACATGGACCGACGGAGGCTCGCGGTGACGTCGCAGGAGTTGCCCTGGTGGCGCGCGGCGGTCGGGGCCGCGAGCCAGTCCAGGTACTTGGTCCAGCGCTCCCCGCGGAGGCCCAGGCGCGCCAGCGCGCGGACCGGCGCAGCTTGTAGGGGGAAGAGGGCCGTCCTCAGGCGGTCCAGCTGCAGGTTGCGCGCGTAGAGCGGGTAGCCGGCGAAGGCCTCGTCGGCTCCCTCGCCGGAGAGCAGGACCGTGGCGTGCTCGGAGGCGAAGCGGGACAGCTCGAGCAGGGCGACGCCGGCGCTCTCGACGAGCGGCTCCTCGGCGTGCTCCACCTGGCGGTCGATGCCCGTGAGGAAGTCCTCGTGGTCGAGCTCGAGCGCGCGGTGCTCGGTCCCGAAGGCCTCGGCGACCCGCGCGGCGTGCTGGAGCTCGCTGCGGTCCTCGGGGTAGCCCACCGTGAACGTCTGCACGGAGCGACCCAGGCGGCGGGACAGCCAGGCCACGACGCCGGAGGAGTCCACGCCGCCCGAGAGGAAGCACCCGAGCGGTACGTCGCTCATCAGGTGGGCCTCCAGGGACTCGGTGAAGCGTCGGTCCAGCTCGGCCTTGGCCTCCTCGTAGGGCAGCTCGACGGGCTGGATGCGCGCCGGGTCCCAGGTGCGCCAGGTCCGGACCTGGCCACCCTCGAGGAGCAGCGCGTGCCCAGGGCGCAGCTTGCGGATCCCAGCGAAGAAGGAGCGCTCGCCGGGGACGTAGCCCAGGGTCAGGAAGGCGTCGACGCGCTCTCGATCCGGAGCGGCCTCGAGCCGACCCGAGGCCAGCAGCGCGCGCACCTCGGACGCGAAGAGGAGCGCCCCGCCGGCCTCGGCCCAGTAGAGGGGCTTGATCCCCAGCCGGTCGCGCGCGATCAGGACCTGGCCCGTGCGCGCGTCGTGCAGGGCGAAGGCGTACATCCCCTCCAGGCGCTCCAGGAGCTCCACGCCCCAGGCCCGCCAGCCCTCGACCAGCACCTCGGTGTCACAGGACGTCCGGAACGCATGCCCAAGCGCCTCGAGCTCGGTGCGCAGCGCGCGCCAGTTGTAGAGCTCCCCGTTGTAGGTGACGGTCACCTCGCCGGCCGCGTCCTGCATCGGCTGGGCGCCGGCCTCGGAGAGGTCGAGGATCGCGAGGCGCCGGTGTCCGAAGCCGATGGGCCCCGAGGTCCACACGCCCTCCCCGTCCGGTCCGCGGTGGACCAGCGTTCGCGTCATGCGCTCGACCTCGGCGCGCTCGGCTCTGGACTCCGGGTCGACCAGGACGAGCCCGGCGATGCCGCACATGGCTCAGCGGTCGCCGAGGAAGGCGACCATGTGCCGGGCTTCGTTCTCGAACGTGACGTCCTGCACGTTCGAGAGGCCCCGCTCCTCGAACATGGCCCGCACCTGCTCCGGCGTGTAGCGGTACTGGTAGCGCGGGGAGTAGTTGTCGAAGAGGCTCACGGCCTGCTCACGCCGGGTGGTGTTCCGGATGGGGGAGGACTCCCCGCGGAGGCTGGACACCAGCAGCACGAGGGCGCGGTGCACCGGCGCGATCAGCAGGCAGAGCTGGAACAGCAGCCGGACCGGCAGGCGGCAGGTGACCGCGCGCAGGAGCTGGTTCGGGATGCCGACCCAGGCCTCGCGCTTGCGGTAGAGCTGGACGTACACGCGGCCCCCGGGCCTGACCAGCTTCAGGAAGCTGTCGAAGGACCGCTCCGTACTGGGGGTGTGGTGGAGGACGCCGCTCGTGTGGCCGTGATCGAAGGTCTCCGCGGCGAACGGCGGCTCCATCACGTTGCCCTGGACGAAGTGCAGGAAGGCCACGCGCTCGCCCGCGTGCTGCTCCCGCATCTGATGGGCGCGCACGACGGAGCGAGAGAGGTCCATCCCCACGACCTCAGCGCCGTGCCGGGTCACCGAGGCGGTCAGGCGCCCGTTGCCGCAGCCCGCGTCGAGCACGAGCCGCCCGTCGAGGTCGCTGGCCTCGAGGCGCACGGCGTCCAGGAACTCGTCCTTGCGCAGGGCGAGGTCGTCCTTGAACCAGGTCTTGTCGCCGTACTGGTACTTCTGCCACTGCAGGCTGAAGCTCTCGTTCGAGCGCTTGTCGAAGCGGGAGGCGTCGACCGTGTCCCCTGTGAGGTCCTCGCGGCCCGTCGCGGCCTGGATCCGCTCGCGGTTGTCCGCGAACCAGGCGGGGTACTCCTCGCGCGCGTTCCGGAGGACGCGGGGGACCTCCTCGTGGACGGGGTAGGCGAGCGGGCACGAGGTGCAGCAGAGCAGTCCCTCGACGATCTCCGTCCCGTACGCCTCGCCCCCGGCCGCGAGGCCGGCGGGGTCGGGCCGCTCCTCGAAGGAGTGGCTCTGGAGGGTGCTGCCACAGGCGGGGCAGCGGAGGAGTTCGACCAGGCGCTGTTTCACGGAATGCTCACCTCGCGTGAGGCGCCATCCTGCGAAGCGGCGGACCAGATCTCCAGCACCTCGTCGGCCGTCCGATCCCACGTCCTGTGGGCCACGCAGGCCCGAATCGCCTCGGCCTCCCAGGTGCGGTCGAGGGTCGCGCGCAGGGCGGTGAGGAGGGCCTCTCGGTCCTCCGGTCGGCCGTACACGACACCACCCGCGTCCGGGAGCAGGTAGGGCACCTCACCGACGGCACTGGAGACCACGGGCCGCCCGCTGGCGAGGGCCTCCAGCACCACGTTGGGGCAGCCCTCGTAGCGGGAGGCGAAGGCGAAGAGGTCCGCCGCGGCGAGGGCGTCGGCGACTCCGTCGGGGCTGCGCGGGCCGAGGAAGTGCACGGCGTCCCCGACCCCGTTGGCGCGCGCGAGCTCCTGCAGGTCCGCCCGGTTGTCGCCCTCGGCGCCCGGACCCCCGACGAGGGCGAGGGCGGCTCCGGGGTGACTGGCGCGGAGGGTCCCGAGCACGGACACCAGGTCCTGGAAGCCCTTCCGCGGGCTCAGGTGGCCCACGGACACGAGCAGCGGGCCCTCCGGCGCGAGCCCCAGGCTCCTGCGGGCCTCGCTGCGGTCGCGGGGCCGGAAGCGGTCGATGTCGACGCCGTTGGGGATCACGCGGACCCGCTCGGGCTGGGCGCCCAGGGCGTGCGCACGCTCCGCGAGGTCGTGGCTCACGGCGATGATGCGGTCGGCGGTCCGCACGACCTCCGCCATCCGCGGGCCGCGCGCCGGGTCCTCGGCCAGCCACTCGAGGGTCCCGCGGAGGGTCACGCTCACCGGGATCCCGAGTGCCTGCCGGAGGCCCAGGGCCGCGGCCCCCTCGGGCCAGGCGAAGTGGGCGTCGATCAGATCGAAGGGCTGCTCCGCGTGCAGTCTCTTGGCGAGTCCGCGAACGGAGCGCAGGAGGGCCGCGCCGTCGAGCCCCTTGAAGAACCGTGGCAGGTACCAGAAGCGTGGGCGGTGGATCCGCAGGCCCCGGCGCTCGGTGGGGCGGTTGGGCCCGGCGAGGGAGCGCTGCCAGGGGACGGGGGCGAGGACGGTCACGTCCGCGCGCTCCGCGCAGCGCGCGAGGCGCTCCTCCACGAACAGGCCGTGCGTCGGCCGGTCCTCGCTGGGGAAGACCGTCGACAGGGACAGGACGCGCAGGCGTCGGCCTGGAGTGGGGGGCGGGACCGTCACGGGGGGGCACGGAGCCATGCCCCGAGCGACTCTGTCTCATCGGCAGGGCCTGCTGCAGGCGTGCCCGATCTGTGGCTGAACGGTCGTTCGTGCGTCAGCCTCCGAGGCCGCTCATCCCCTTCCCAGGGGGCTGGAGGCGGCTTCGCACCCCCGGGAGGCCTCCATCCGTGCTTCCCGGCGGCCCACCAGCCAGAATCAGGCGCCCCCCATGGACTCCTCCACTGCCAAGACCCCGGCCGCGCGCTCCGGCCTCCTGCCGGACCTGACTCTCGTCGAGTGGGTCGTGTTCGCCCTCCTCGCCGGCCTCATCGCCGCCGCGAACATCTACACGACCCTGCTGATCGGCTGGGGCGACACGGGCTCCATCGTGGCGGTCCTGGCCTCGGTCGCGGTGCTCGGCGGCCTGGCTCGCAAGAAGGCCACCGTCTACCAGCTGAACCTGGGCCAGACCATGGTCAGCGCCGGCGGGGGCGTGGGCTTCGCGGTGGCCTGCTACGCGGCCCTGCACATCGTGGATCCCTCCTGGAGCCCCGATCCCGTGGCCCTCACCGTGCTGTTCGCGTCGGCGGGCCTGCTGGGGACCCTCGTGGGGAACCTCGTGCGGCGCCAGATGGTGCAGTACTTCTTCCCGTCGGGGACCGCGTGCGCCGTGATCCAGCGCGCGGTCGCCGCCGAGCGCGCGCCCGGCGAGTCGAATCGGCCCGTTCGCCTGCTGACGATCTGGAGCCTCGTGGCGGGCGCGCTGACCTTCCCCACCAAGGTCTCCTTCGCGAAGCTCGGGGAGGCCAAGCACGCGCTGGTCGAGACCCTCTCCCTGCGCACCGGCTGGGCGCGCCTCGAGTCCATCCCGATCGGGGTGGACCCGCTCTACTACGGGATCGGACTGGTCGTGGGGCCCCGGGTCGGGCTCGGGATGGTGATCGGGGCCCTGCTCCCGGGCCTGCTGATCGTGCCCATGGTCACCGACGCCAACGAGGCGGGCGGAGGCTGGGGCCCGGCCGGCGAGTGGGTCAAGTGGACCGCCATCGCGGTGATGACGGTGCCCACCTTCGCGACCATCCTCTTCGCCTATCGCTACAAGGGCGAGTCCACGACGCCCACCGGCTTCACGCCAGGCGCGACGGCCTACGCGCGCCCGGCCGGCCAGGGGACGCTGCACAACGCCCTGCTCGTGGTCGGACTCGCGGCTGCAGCGTGGTCCGGGGCCCAGGTCTTCGACCTCCCCTGGTACGCGTCGGTGGCCACGATGGCCATGGCGATCCCGCTCTCGGTCGTGAACGGCCGCGTGACGGGGGACACGGACATCAACCCCGTGCGCCTCGTGGCGATCGTGCTGCTGTCCGCGTTCTTCTGGCTCGTGGCCAAGGACGCCGTGGTCCTGCTCGGCATGGCGGTGCTCGGCGCCACGATCGCCTCGGTGGCCGTGGACATGATGCAGGACCTGCGGACGGGCCACCTGCTCGACCAGAACCCGCACCACCAGACCGCCGTCCAGTTCGCCGGCGTGGTGATGGGCGCGCTGGCCTCGGTCCCGGTCCTCCACCTGTTGGTGGAGCGCCTCGGCGTCGGCGACGGGGGCCAGCTGGCCGCGCCGGGCGCGAAGGTCTGGGCCGCCATGGCCGAGGCGATGGCGGGGGGGATCGAGTTCACGACGCCCCTCGTCTGGGGGATGGTGCTCGTGAGCCTGCTGGGGACGGTCTACGCGTTCCTCACCGTGCACCCCTCGAGCGCCCGCTTCATGCCCTCGCTCTTCGGCCTCGGCATCGGCCTCCTCGTGGGGCTGGAGGGGTCCCTCGCCATCTTCCTCGGCGGCGTGCTGAAGCTGCTGGCCACGCGGTGGTACCTCCGCGGCGCCTCGACCGAGGACCAGGCAGGTGCTCGCCAGCGGGCGGGGGACGACACGATGATCGCGGGTGCGTCGGTGTTCGCGGCTGGTGCCGTGCTCTCGATCCTCCTCGTCGGCCTCGATCTGCTGTTCGAGCGCATGGGGGTGCACCCCTGGTTCCTCGCCGGCGGCCACTGAGCCATCGACAGGCCTCGGGGCGCCACGAGGGCGAGGCGTTTCGCTGGATGATCGAACCTGAGCGAGCGGGCTTGGGTGGGCCTCCTTGCGCCGTGCGAGTCGGGCTGGATCGGGGTTGGAAGCCCCGCGACGCTGCTCAGAATTCTGGTTCTAACGATCGGTATTGCAGGGAAACGCGGCGGCGCTTAGCTTTGGCAATACATTCCTTCTCCAGTTCGTCGTGCGGCTGGAGACTTTCGCCATCGCTTGCTTTCGCGCGGTCCATGTCCCCCGCGGTCCCCGTCGCCCCTTCTAGGGCCGTCCGGCAAGGATCTCGTTCCTGCTCCCCATGCCTCGCCCCCGGAAGAAGCCCCTGGAGCCCGAGGATCGAGGCCCCCTCGAGCCTCGGCTGCGGGGGATCGCCGAGCGGCTCCGGGGAGGCTACCTGCGGGCCCTCGAGGAGCTGGGCCTGACGGAGCAGGGGACCCAGGACCTCGCACGCTCCCTCGGCCTGACGCCGGTCGTGTGCTCGAGGGTGCGCGCCGCGCTGGCTCACGAGGAGCCGCTCACCACGCTCTTCCACCTCCCGGGCCTGGAGCCGCAGCGGAACTTCGTGGAGGCCATCCACGACAAGGGCTGTGAGGACGCCCTCGCGCTCGACCTCGTGGCGGCTCAGGAGGAGCTGCGCCAGATCATCGCCCTCGAGTGCGGGGACCTGCGCGCCCTGCAGGGAGTCCTGGCCCAGTGGGTCCCGGGCGCCCTGGCCGCGCAGTTCCCGGGTCAGCGTCAGGCGCTCCACCGCTCCATGCAGGAGACCGAGGGGCTGGAGCTCCAGGCGGCGTCCTACACCGCCATCTACCTGCCGCTCGAGTCCGGTGAGGTCCGGGTCGTGGATGTGTTCACGGCGCTGGGGATCACGCGCTGGAGCGAGGAGGCCGAGTTCGGCGTCGACTTCAACCCGAACGCGCTGGACAAGGTCACGGGCCTCGACGGGCGCAGCCTCGCGGAAGGGGGGCTCGACGCGGTCCGGCAGGACGCCTTCTGCACGCGTGCGCCGGCGCGCTTCTCCTCCGGTCCCGACGAGGACCGGATGGAGTACGCCCTCGAGCCGACCGGCCTCGGTCCGGGAGGCGCCGTCGACCTGTGCCTGGCCCAGGTCGACGCGGTGCCCCGCCCGATGCTGTCCCTCGACCCCCTGCGGAGCCGTGGACCGTCGTTCGTCCCCAACTACCCGACCGAGCGCGTTCTCCTCGAGGCTCTCGTACCGCGCCAAGGCTGGTACGAGGGGCCTCCTCAGCACCTCGCAGTGGAGACCCTCACGCGGGGGAGCGTCGGCAGCGTGGGCCGACCCGAACTCGCGGGGAGCCTGCGCTCCGTGCTCGAGCCGGTGGAGCGCCTGGACCTGGATCCGAGGTCCCTCCGCGTCCCGGACCTGCCCATGCATGGCGAGCTGCTCGTGCACACCGTCCGCTCGCTCGGAGCGGACCCCGCGGACTTCGAGGTCTGGCGGCTCGACCTCCAGCGCCCCGTGCCGTGGATCCAGACCTTCCTGGCCTGGGTCCATCCGGAGACCCCCGAGTCCTGCCTGCGGCCTGCGACGGAGGTCTACCTTTGAGCTCCATCGGCACCGGGCCGGGCTCCTTCGAGGAGCGAGCACGCAGCGTGGGGGAGGCCCTCCTCCGAAGCCTCCGGGTCCTCCTCGAGGGCACCGGGTGCAGCCGCCTGCGGAACAAGGAGCTGGCCTCGAGGCTGCGCATCAGCGCCGTGCAGGCGAGTCGCCTTCGCAAGCTGGCTGCCGCCCGCGACGGCCTCCAGGCGATCCTGCTGTCGCCCGGGAAGGGGCCGCTCCTCCAGTTCGTCGAGGGGTTCCGCGCCGCTGGCGCTCCCGAGGACGACTGTGATCGCCTCCAGCGCGCTGCCGAGCGCCTGGACGCCTTCATCCAGCTCGAGGCCGAGGATCGCCGGACCCTGGAGACCCTGCTGGCCGAGCACCTGCCCGGCGGCCGTGAGGCCTTCGAGCTCCCCCGGCGCCAGGCCACCTTCCGCGCGCTCCAGGAGGCGGCGGGCATCTCGGCTCGCGTAGTCGTCGACACGACCATCGTCACGCCCGCGGGAGAGGGAGGCCTCAGCTACTCGTCCCTCTTCGGGGCCTACGCCCTCGAGCGCCAGCGTGCCGACGTCTCCTGGGCTGCAACGGTCCAGCCGGCTCAAGCTGGCGACGGGGGCTTCGCGAGCTTCCAGCCGATCGCGACCGGGAGCGCGGGGAACGGAGCCCTGGACCGGTTCTGCACCAATACGCCGGCTCCCCTCGAGTTCACCAGCGGTGAGGGTGAGGTCCACGAGGTGCGTCTGGGGCCGACCGGCTTCGGACCCTCGTCCCGGGTCGACCTCCTCTCCTTCGAGCCGCGGGTCGCCACGCTGCCCATGGCCGCGCCGGCGATCGGGGCCCCGCGCTCGGTGGGCTTCGTGACGGGGATCCCGGCAACGGAGGTCGTCATCGAGGTGCTGGTTCACCGGGACCTCTGGGAGGGTGGTGCGCCCCGGCTCCTGCGGGCCTCGACCATCGGGACCGGGCCCGCCGACGTGCGGGATGCCGGGGTGGTGCGCCGCGCGCGACGCCTCGACCACGCGGTCCAGCGGGTCGATGGAGGGCCCCGGTCGTGGGGACTGGACCAGGCCAAGAAGCGCGACGATCTGCTGACGTTCGCGATCGAGCAGCTGGGCGCCTCGGTCGAGGACTTCACCATGTGGCGGGTCTCGCTGCCGTTCGCCAGCCCGTGGCACCACCACCTCCTCGTCTGGCCCCACGCCGACGACGAGCTGTACGCCTGACCGGGAGGCTCCGGGGACGAGCGGCCCCGGGCCGTGCCCCAGGAGGCGCTATCCTGCCCCGCCAATGGCGGAGCTCGAGCTCAAGCAGGCCACCCTCTCCCTGGGGGCGGGCGCCCTCCTCGACCAGGCCGACCTGGTCCTCGAGGCGGGCGAGCGCGTGGGCCTGCTCGGCCGCAACGGCGCGGGCAAGTCGACCCTGATGCGCGTCCTGTCGGGCGCGCTCGAGCTGGACGAGGGCGAGCTGCAGCTGCGTCCCGGCTGCGTGGTGGCCCGCCTCGAGCAGGAGGTCCCCGAGGGTGCAGCGACGGTGGGGGAGCTCCTGGGAGAGGCCCTGGCCGATCTCGGGCTCGACGAATGGGAGCATGAGGCGCGGCTCGACCGCGAGGCGGCTCGGTTCGACCTTCCGCTCGAGACGCCACTCGGCCAGCTCTCCGCAGGCATGAAGCGGCGCACGCTCCTCGCCGCGGCCTTGGTCCGGGACCCGGACCTGCTCCTGCTGGACGAGCCCACCAACCACCTGGAGCTCGGGGCCATCGCCCAGCTCGAGGAGCTGCTGCTGCAGTTCCGTGGGACCGTGCTCTTCGTCACCCACGACCGGGCCTTCCTCCAGCGCCTCGCGACGCGCATCGTCGACCTCGACCGCGGCCAGCTGCGTTCGTACGCCTGCACGTACGACCAGTACCTGGTGCGAAAGGCGGAGCTGCTCGCCGCGGAGGAGAAGCAGAACGCGGAGTTCGACAAGTTCCTCGCCCAGGAGGAGGTCTGGATCCGCAAGGGCATCCAGGCGCGCCGGACGCGCAACATGGGGCGCGTCCGGCGGCTCGAGGAGCTGCGCCGCGAGCGGGCGGCGAGGCGCGAGGTGCAGGGGCGGGCCAAGGGGACCCTCCACGAGGCGGAGCGCTCGGGCTCGCTCGTCCTGCGGACCAAGGGGCTGACGTTCCGGTACGCGCCCGACGGGCCGGACCTCGTGCGCGGCCTCGACCTCGAGGTGCGGCGGGGGGACCGTCTCGGCATCGTGGGACCCAACGGCGCGGGCAAGTCGACCCTCGTGAAGCTGCTCCTCGCGGAGCTCGAGCCTACTGACGGAGAGGTCGCCGAGGGGACTCGGCTGGAGGTCGCGCGCTTCGACCAGGTGAACGCGAGCCTCGACCCAAGGCTGACCGTTGCCGAGAACGTGTCCGGGGGCAGCGACACGATCACGGTGGGTGGCCAGGACCGCCACATCATCTCCTACCTGGCGGACTTCCTGTTCACGCCCGATCAGGCGCGCGGCGGCATCCAGCAGCTCTCCGGCGGGGAGCGGAACCGGGTGCAGCTGGCCCGCATCCTCGCCCGGCCCTGCAACCTCCTGGTCCTCGACGAGCCCACCAACGACCTCGACCTCGAGACCCTCGAGCTGCTCGAGGAGCTCATCGGCGAGTACCAGGGAACGCTCCTGCTCATCAGCCACGACCGCGCCTTCCTGGAGAACGTCGTGACCTCGATCGTGGCGCCGGATCCGGACGCGGCCCCGGGCACGTGGCGCGAGCATCCAGGCGGGTACGAGGACTGGGAGGCCCGCGAGGTGGCGCGTGCCGAGGCTGCCCGCGCCGCCGAGGAGGAGGCACGGCGTGTTAGGCGGAGCGAGGCGGCGGCCCGCTCCGAGGCCGCAGCGCCGGAGCCGATCAAGAAGCTGACCTTCACCGAGCAGCACGAGCTCGAGCGCCTCCCCGACCGGATCGAGGGGCTGGAGGCCGACCAGGCCAGGCTGCACGCGGCCATGGCCGAGCCGGGCTACTTCGAGCGGCCCCAGGCCGACCAGGCGGCCGACCGCGAGCGCCTCGCCGCGCTGGAGGCGGAGCTGCTCGAGGCCATGGCCCGCTGGGAGGAGCTCGAGGCCAGGGCCTGAGAGCGAGGCCTCGAGATCGAGGGCGGCGGGGCCAGCCGGATGGCCGGCCCCGCTCCCATCAGCCGCCCAGGCGCTCGAACCAGCAGACGCGGCTCAGGTTGCGGGTCGTCGCCAGCACGTCCAGGTCCCCGTCCCCGTCCAGGTCCGTGGCCACGAGGCTCGAGGCGCCCGGAGCCGTGCTGCTCAGGGTCTCCTCGACCCAGTTGGTCCCCGCGCCCTGGTTGGCGTACCAGGCGTGGGTGCCGTTGCCCCGGGAGGAGACCAGCAGGTCGATGGCGCCGTCGCCATCGAGGTCGCCCGCGTCGACGAAGTCGGCACCCGCGGCGAAGGTCACCACCACGTTCGGGGCGCTGAAGGCGCCTCCGCCCAGGTTCGCGAGCCACACCACGCCGCCGTTCAGGCTCGAGGAGGCCGCGGCGACGTCGAGGTCGCCGTCCCCGTCGAGGTCGGCCAGCGCCACGCTCTCCGCATCCGAGACGTTGTTGCCGACGATCTGTGCCGGGCCGAACACGCCGCCGCCGTTGTTCTCGTACCACTGCACGCGGTCGTGGTCCGAGGAGGCCACGACCAGGTCGAGGTCGCCGTCCCCGTCGAGGTCACCGCTCTGGATGTCCATGGGGCCGCCGGCATCGTTGTCCAAGACGATCGCGGACGTGAACACGCCGCTGCCGAGGTTCCGCAGGAGCAGGACGCGGTCGCTGTCCTCGGCCGTGCCGAAGACGTCCAGATCGCCATCCCCGTCCACGTCGGCCACGCCGACGGAGCTGGCCTCCTCCGCGTTGCCCGTCAGGACGATGCGCGAGCTGAAGGACCCTGCCCCCAGGTTGCGGAACCAGGCGAGGCGGTTGCCGGAGTTGCTGGCGACCACGAGGTCGACCGCGCCGTCGCCATCGAGGTCGCCACTGGCCACGCGGACCAGCTGTCCCTCGTTGGAGGCGATGACGGTCCGCGGGCCGAACGCCCCGCCGCCCAGGTTGGCGTGCCATGCCAGCTGACCGCTGGCGGCCGAGACCACGTCGCGATCCCCGTCCCCGTCCACGTCACAGGAGATCGCATGGCGAGCCCCTTGGGTCGCGCCGTGGATCAGGGTCTCCGGCCCGAACACCGGGACCACGTCGATACTGATGGTCGCGGCGTTCGAGAGGCTGCCCGAGGCGTCCGCCACCGTGTAGGTGAAGGTGAGGAGGCCGGTGGGGTCCTGGCTCCCAGAGGTGAAGCTGAGCACGCCGGCGACGCTGACCGTCGCGGTGAGAGGCGCTCCGGACAGCACCACGCTGGTCGGGTCGAGGGGCCCGCCGCCGAACGAGATGTCGTTCGCGAGCAGATCGAGGACCAGGGTCTGGCCAACGACCACCGTGCCCGAGTCGGCATTGGCGATGGGGGGCAGGGCCGTGACCTGGACGGTCACCGTCGCGGCGTTCGAGACGTTGCCGGAAGCGTCGGCCACCGTGTACTGGAAGGCCACCGGGCCCGTCGCAGCGAGGGGGCCGGGAGCGAAGGTCAGCACGCCGTTGGCGTTCACGCTGGCCTCCACGGGGGCGCCGAGCAGGGTCACGCTGGCGGGGTCGATCGGGCCTCCGCCGTAGCTCTGGTCGTTGGCGAGCAGGTCGAGGCTGAGGATCTGGCCCGCGTCGACCGCGCCGCTGTCGTCACCTGCCAGGGGCGGCAGCGCCGCAACCTGGATGGTGACCGAGGCGACGTTGGAGCGATTGCCCTCGGTGTCCTGCACCGTGTAGGTGAAGGCCACCACGGCCGTGGGCTCGAGCTCCGCGGCCGCGTAGGTCAGCACGCCGGCGGCATCGACCGTCGCGTTGGCCGGGGCGCCGAGGAGGGCCACGCTGCCGCCGACGAGGGGGCCGCCCCCGAAGGTGGTGTCATTGGCAAGCAGGTCGAGCACGAGGGCCTGCCCCGCCGTGATCGCGCCTGCGTCGTCCCCGGCGAGCGGGTCCTTGGCCGCGACCTCGACGGTCACTGCTCCCGCCGTCGAGACGTTGCCCTCGGTGTCCTGCACCGTGTAGCTGAAGGAGACCGGCCCCGAGGGCTCGAGCTCGCCGCTGGCGTAGGTGAGCAGACCGGACGGGTCCACGGTCGCGTTGGCCGGGGCGCCCGTGAGCACCACGCTGGCCGGGTCGAGCGGGCCGCCGCCGAAGGTCTGGTCATTGGCGAGGATGCTGAGGGACACGCTCTGGCCGGCGGTCACCGCGCCGGTGTCGTCCCCAGCGATGGGCGCCTTGGACGCGCGCTCGATCACGATGGGCGCGGCGTTGCTGAGGTTCCCCTCCGCGTCCTGGACCCGGTAGCTGAACGCCACGGTGGCGGTGGGCTCCTGGGCGTCCGGCGCGTAGGTCAGGACGCCATCCGGGCCGACGCTGACGCCCGCCGGAGCACCGACGGTCGCGACCGTGGTCCCGTCGAGCGGGCCACCGCCGAAGGTCTGGTCGTTGGCCAGCAGGTCGAGCGTGACGACCTCGCCGGCGGTCACGGCTCCGCTGTCCCCGTTGGCGATCGGTGCCTTGGAGGCCACCGCGACAGTCACCAGGGCGGAGTTCGAGACGAGTCCCTCGGCGTCAGCCACCGTGTAGCTGAAGGAGAGCGTCGCCGTGGGGTCGGTCTCCTGGGTCGGGACCGTCACGAGACCGGCTCCGTCCACGCTGGCCCCGGCGGGGGCCCCTACGAGGGTCACGGAGCCCGGCTGGAGGGCCCCGCCGCCGAAGCTCACGTCGTTGGCGAGCACGTCGATCGTGACGCTGTCACCGGCCGTCACCGACCCCGCGTCGTCCCCGGCCACCGGGGCCTTGGCCGTGAGGTCGATCGTGATCAGGCCCACGTTGGACTCGTTGCCCTCGAGGTCCGCGACGCGGTAGCCGAAGGTCACGATCCGCGTGAGCTCGTCCTGGGACGGGGCGTAGGTCAGGAGGCCATCCGCGCCAACCGAGGCGCCGGCCGGCCCGCCCACGAGCACGGCCGTGGTCGGATCGAGGGCTCCGCCGCCGAAGCTGACGTCGTTGGCGAGCAGCTCGAGGGTCAGGACCTCACCGGCCGTCACCGACCCGCTGTCGTCCAGGGCGATGGGCGGCTTCGAGGCGATGGCCACCGTCACGGTGGCGGCGTTCGAGACGTTCCCCTCGGCGTCGGCGACCGTGTACTGCAGGCTCAAGGTCCCCGTGGGGTCGGTCTCGGCGGGGGTGTAGCTCAGGAGGCCGGCGGCGTCCACGGCTGCGCCGGCGGGGGCGCCCAGGAGCGCCACCGTGGTGCGCTCCAGGGGCCCGCCGCCGAAGGTCTGGTCGTTGGCGAGCAGGTCGAGGGCGAGGGCCTCACCGGCCGTCACGGCCCCCGCGTCGTCGTTCGCGATCGGCGCGCGGGCGCTGACCGAGACGCTGGCCGTCCCGACGTTCGAGACGTTGCCCTCGGCGTCGGCGACCGTGTACTCGAGGTTCACGATGCGGGTCGCCTCGTTCTCGTTGGGGGAGTAGATGACCTGCCCCTCGGCGTTGACGGACACTCCCGCAGGCGAGCCCACGACGCTCACGCTGGTCGGGTCGAGGGCGCCGCCCCCGAAGCTCACGTCGTTGGCGAGGACGTCGAGCGTCACGGTCTGTCCCGCCACCACGGAGCCCGTGTCGTCGTTCGCGACCGGCGGCTTGGCGAAGAGGAACACCGTGATCGAGGCCTGGTTCGACACGTTGCCCTCCGTGTCGGCCACGCGGTACGCGAAGGCCAGGTCGCCGGTCGGCTCGCTCTCCGCGGGCGTCCAGGAGAGCACGCCCTCGGCGTCCACGCTGGCGCCCGCGGGGGCGTCGGTGAGCACCACCGTCGTGCCGACCAGCGGGCCGCCGCCGAACACGACGTCGTTGCCCAGGAGGTCGAGCTGCAGGGTCGCGCCCGCCACCACCGAGCCCGTGTCGGGGACGGCGATGGGGTCCTTGGCGCGCACGCTGACGGTCACCAGGCCCGGTGCGGAGACCGCGCCGGCGATGTTGGCCACCGTGTACTCGAAGGTGATCGCCTCGGAGGGCGCGAGCTCGTCCGTCGTGTACTGGGCGATGCCGTCGAGCACCGTGACGCTGCCGCGCGACGGCTGGCTGACGATGGTGACCGTCGCCGGATCGAGGCTGCAGGGGGGCTGGTCATTGACCAGGAGGTTGATCGCCACGGTGTTGCCAGCGAGCACCGAGCCCGTGTCGTCCCCGGCGACGGGATCGGCGCCGGAGGCCTGACCACCCCGGAAGTGGACGGCGACGGCCCCGGTCGTGTTCGAGCGCGGGTTGCCGGTCGCCGGATCGGCCTCCCGGTGCCAGAGCTGGAAGTAGAGGGTCTCGCCCGGCTGCACGGGGAGCGGGCCGGGGAAGGCGCCGATGGACGGGCTGATCTCGATCTCGCCGTTCGCACCGCTGAACTGCAGCGGGAAGCCGGCCAGGGGGTGGAAGCGTCGGATCGGGGCCCCGAGGCAGAGCACGCCCGCGCCGCCCCCGAACGGGTTCGCGTAGCCCGTGGAGCGGCTCATGATGAACATGCCCGGCTGGTTCCCGGGCAGGCCGATGGCGCGCATCGTGAAGTCGTCCAGGGAGACGACGGGGCTGCCGGCCAGCTCGATCCGGCCCCGCTGGCCGGTTGCGTTCAGGTTGCCCTCGCAGAACTCCGGCGAGGGGGGCGCGCAGGCGTCGAGGACGCCATCGCCGTCCCAGTCCAGGGCCGGTGCGAGAGCGATCTCGCAGGCGTCCAGCACGCCGTTGCCGTTACAGTCGATTTCGCTCGTGCGGTTCTCGTAGCTCGCGACCTTGTCGTCGATGCGCGAGGCCGAGACCACGTCCGGATCCCCGTCCCCGTCGAGGTCGGCGGCCAGCACGTCCTGGGCGCCGGCCGTGGCAGTGCTGACGAGCTGGCTCGGACCGAACGCCCCGCTCCCGAGGTTCCGGTGCCAGAGGATCGAGCCGCCGTCGAACCAGGCGGAGAGCACGTCGAGGTCGCCGTCCAGGTCCACGTCGGCCGTGGTCACGCTCCACGGGCTCGTCCCGGAGGTCGACAGCAGGCGCTCGTCCGCGAAGGCCCCGGCGCCGAGGTTCTCGTACCACGCGAGCTTGCCGTCGCCCGAGGAGGCCGAGAGGGCGTCGAGGTCGCCGTCTCCATCGAGGTCGGCGGCCGCCACGCTGCGGGCCTCGTAGGCCGAGGCGTTGAGGACCTGCCGGGGCGCGAAGCCGCCGGAGCCGTCGTTCGCGGCCCAGGCCACCAGGTGCTCCCACGAGGACGCGTAGAGCGCGTCGAGGTCGCCGTCGCCGTCCATGTCGGCGAGCTCGAGGCCCCAGACGCTGTCGACCGCGGGGTCCACGGCCTGGCGCGCTCCGAAGAGGCCAGTCCCGTCGTTCGCGTGCCAGCCGACGTCCGAGCCAGAGGCGCTCACGACGTCCTGGTCCCCGTCCCCGTCCACGTCGGCGGCTGCGACCGCCGCGCCGCCGAAGGTGATGAACTGGGCCGGCCCGAAGAGGCCGGGCCCGGCGTTCGTGTACCAGGAGACGCTGTTGTCCAGGGCCGAGGCCACGAGGACGTCGAGGTCCCCGTCCCCGTCCAGGTCGCTGGCGAAGACGCTCAGCGCGAACTCGGCGCTGGAGATGGGCTGCGCCGGGCCGAAGGTGCCCGTGCCGTCGTTCGCGTACCAGCTCACCGTGGTGGCGCCCGCCAGGGAGGCCGCGAGCACGTCCAGGTCCCCGTCCCCGTCGAGGTCCGCGCTCACGACGCTCTGGGCGCCGTCCGCAGCGGGGTCGAGGACGTTCTGGGGGCCGAAGCGGTCGGCCTGGGGGAGGGCGAGAGCGGAGGGGCAGAGCGTGGCCAGGGCCACGCCAAGGGCGGTGGAGCGGTTCATGAGCTGGGGGTCCTGGCTCCAGCGGGTTCGGGAGAGGGGCGGCCAGGTAGGAAGTTGCTTCTAAACCGTAGCTGCAGTGCCTCAATGTGGAAATGGGGCTGCGGGTGGGTCTCGAATCGAGACACGCCCCCGCTCCTCACCGCTGGGTGGGGTATTGCCGCCGCGGGGAAGGGCCCCCAGACCCTTGGGCACTGCGATCACCCTCCGGTTGGTGCATGGCGACACCGGGCACGACGCCTTGCCCCCAGCTGCCTCCTCTCGCCCTGGACGGCGCGCCTCAGGCGCAGAGGCAGCCCGCCTCCGCCGAAGGTCGCGCGGATCGCGTCGGTCGTGACCTCCCAACCGGAGACGGCGACGGGCGAGGCGAGCGAGGGGGTGGAGTCGAAGTCCACCGTGATGGTGACGGAGCCCTGGCCGGAGGCGCTGGCAGCGAAGAACGGAGCAGTGATGAGGCGTGCGAGGATTCCGGGCAGAGGGGCGACCCGGCCTCCGAGCGGGGAGCTCGGCGGGGCGCACCTGCCGGCGGCTCCACGGGACCCCGAGGCCTCGCGGGCCGCAGCGCCGCCCTAGCGCCGCACCTCGAACCAGTTCAGGTTCCACTCGTTGCCGACCGAGCGGAAGCGCAGGAGGTGCTCGCCCTCGGGGAGCCAGATCACCGGGCTCGTCTGGGTGGTGTAGGTCTGCCAGGCCCCCGTGGCGCCGACCGTCTGCCGGTCGATGACCTCGTCGCCGAGCAGCACCTCGAACCCGTCGCTCCCGTTCTGGGAGGCGAGTCGGTAGTCGATGCGGTGGTCTCCCTCGCGCTCCACGCGAATGCGGTACTCCAGGGAGTCCCCGGGATCGAAGA
>WTJQ01000371.1 GCA_011524785.1 Planctomycetota bacterium
TCCTGCAGATAGACGGTCGCGGTGTCGGCGCCGCCTCCGAGCAGCGCCCCCAGCAGGGTGGCGCCCCCCTGGAGGCGGACGAGGACCGCGCCGATCAGCACCCCGGCCCCGAGAGCTAGCAGGGGCTTCCGGAACAGGATGGCGAGGGCGATCGCGACCAGGGGGGGCAGCAGGGAGCCGCGGTCCGGTGCCCGGTAGTCGCGTTGGACGCTGACCGGGCCATCGGCGCGGTTCCAGGTCAGGGTCTGCTGGCCGTCCTCGAGGCGTACGGCCAGGTCGAGCCCACCCGGCTCGGGGACCGCAGCGCCCGTGAGGTCGAGCTCGAGGCCAGCCTCCTGGGCCAGGGTCCGGAGCGCCCGCACCAGGGAGGAGCGCGCGGCGTCGTCGAGGCCCTCCTCCGCGGGCAGGAAGGTCACGGTCCCAAGGGCGAGGCCCAGCCCGCCGTCCTCCTGGGGGGCGCTGCCCTCCAGGAGGGCGTCGCCCGCAGTGGTCTCGCCATCCGCGAGAGGCACGCTGAGCAGGTCGCCTGCCTGGAAGGCTGCGAGCCGCGCCCCGGAAGGACTGGGCACGAGGAGCAGGGCGCCCACGAGGGCCGCGAACACGGCGAAGGGGAGGAGGCGATTCATCGCGCGGACCGCGAGGATACCCGCTGCCGCTCCGCGTCCCCAGGGACCGCTCGATCCTCTCCAGCGGCGGCGCTCGATCCGCTACCCTCTGCCGCCATGGTCCCGCCCCTCCCGCTGGCTGCCCTCACAACGGTGGAGTTCGTCGGGCTCATCGCGGTGCTCGTGCTCGCGGGCTGCCTCGGGGTCGGCCTGGTCCTCGTGCGCCGGCTCGGCCAGCTCAGCGAGCGGCTCGACGGCCTGAAGCGGCTCGACAGCCTGGACCAACGGGTCAAGGGGCTCGCCGAGTCCCAGGGGGGCTGGGCACGAGGAGCAGGGCGCCCACGAGGGCCGCGAACACGGCGAAGGGAAGGAGGCGATTCATCGCGCGGACCGCGAGGATACCCGCTGCCGCTCCGCGTCCCCAGGGACCGCTCGATCCTCTCCAGCGGCGGCGCTCGATCCGCTACCCTCTGCCGCCATGGTCCCGCCCCTCCCGCTGGCTGCCCTCACAACGGTGGAGTTCGTCGGGCTCATCGCGGTGCTCGTGCTCGCGGGCTGCCTCGGGGTCGGCCTGGTCCTCGTGCGCCGGCTCGGCCAGCTCAGCGAGCGGCTCGACGGCCTGAAGCGGCTCGACAGCCTGGACCAACGGGTCAAGGGGCTCGCCGAGTCCCAGGGGGCCCTGGACCTGCGCCGGCTGGAGCACGTGCTCGTGGATCTCCGGGACAGCCAGAAGCGCTCCGAGGAGCGCATCGCCCAGGCCCTCGAGGCGCGGGAGCACGAGCCCAGCGTCGAGGCCGCCCCGGGTGCCCCCGCCCCGGCGCGCCTGCCCGAGCGCGTGATCAACCGCCTCGTGGCCCTCGGCTACGAGCGCATCGAGCTGTTGACGCCCGCGGCGGAGTTCGAGGCCCTCGTCGAGGGCGAGGGCGAGATCCGCGTCGAGGCTCGCCGCAGCGGCGCGACCTACAAGGGGCGCGTCCTCGTCAACCAGGGCGCCATCGTCGAGGTGGCGCTTCGACCCCCCTACGAGATCTTCCCCTGAGCAGGGCTCGGGGACCGACAGTCACCATGAGCGTCGTCACCATGATCGACCGCCTCGGGGAGCACGCGGGTGAGACCGTCGAGCTCCGCGGGTGGATGCACAACCGCACGGGCAAGGGCAAGCTGCAGTTCGTCCAGCTGCGCGACGGGACCGGCTTCGTCCAGGTCGTCGTGAAGCGGGGGCAGGTGCCCGACGAGCTCTTCGACGCACTCGCCGAGTGCGGCCAGGAGTCGAGCATGGTCCTCGAGGGGGAGGTGAAGCCCGACCCGCGAGCGCCCGGGGGCTACGAGGTCGTCGCGAGTGGGGGGCGCGTCGTCCACGCGACGCACGACTACCCGATCACCCCCAAGGAGCACGGCGCCGACTTCCTGCTGTCGCGGCGCCACCTGTGGCTGCGATCCAAGCGCCAGTGGGCGGTGATGCGGATCCGTGACGCCGTCATCACGGCGATCCGGACCTTCTTCGACGAGCGTGGTTTCGTCTGCATCGACTCGCCGATGTTCACCCCGAGCGCGTGCGAGGGCACCAGCACCCTCTTCGAGCTCGACTACTTCGGCGACCAGAAGGCCTTCCTGACCCAGTCGGGCCAGCTCTACGCCGAGGCCTCGGCCCTCGCGTTCGGCAAGGTCTACTGCTTCGGTCCGACCTTCCGTGCCGAGAAGTCGAAGACGCGCCGTCACCTGACCGAGTTCTGGATGCTCGAGCCCGAGGTGGCCTTCGCCGACCTCGACGACGTCTGCGAGCTCGCCGAAGACATGATCGTCCACATCGTCAAGGAGGTCCTGCGCAGGCGGCGTCCCGAGCTGGAGGCCCTCGAGCGCGACCTCTCGAAGCTCGAGTGCGTCGTCGGGGGCTTCCCGCGCATCACCTACGAGGAGGCGTCGCGGATCCTCCTGGAGCACCCGGACTCCGAGTTCGTGGCCGGGGACGACTTCGGGGCTCCCGACGAGACGATCCTCTCGGAGATGCACGATCAGCCGGTGATGATCACCCGCTACCCCAAGGACGTGAAGGCCTTCTACATGAAGGAGGATCCGGAGGACCCCAGCAAGGTCCTGTGCGTCGACATGATCGCGCCGGAGGGCGTGGGGGAGATCATCGGGGGCAGCCAGCGCGAGGAGGACCTCGACAAGCTCCTCGCGGAGATCGCCAAGCACGAGCTCCCCGAGGAGGAGTTCGAGTGGTACCTCGACCTGCGCCGCTTCGGCTCGGTCCCGCACGGCGGGTTCGGTCTCGGCCTCGAGCGCACGGTGGGCTGGATCTGCGGGCTCGAGCACGTGCGTGAGGCCGCGCCGTACCCGCGCCTCATGACGCGCATCCGTCCCTGAGGAGCGCTCAGCGAGCCTCGACCGGGACGCGCTCCGCGAGCAGTCGCTCGAGGCGCGCGGCCTCGTCCATCTGGTGCTGCCAGGAGCCGTCCGGGCGGAAGCGATCGTCCGTCCCCAGGAACCGCGCGAGGGCATGGGCCGCTCGGTGCTTCGGCCAAGCCACCGTGTCGATCCGCTCCCAGTCCGGAGGGTCCTCGAGCTCCGCGGGCGTCTTCGCGCGGAGCATGCGGATCAGGAGCGGGGCGACCGTGGCGTCCCCCTGCGCGAGCGCCGCGACGGCACACTCGATGCGCACGTCCAGGGTCGGGTGAGGCGCGGGCTGCAGGGCGAGCGCCGTCAGGCGGCGGCGCTGCTCCTCGGTCAGCTCACGGTCCGCGAGCGCGGCCGCGGCGGTGATCTCCGCGCCCTCCAGCCCGCGGGCCGGGGCGACCTCGCGACGCTCCAGGAGGTTCAAGAGGCGCTCGGTGACGGGGTCCGAGGGATCGTGGGCGAGGAGGACGACGGCGCGGACCGAGGTCTCGTCGCGGCCGAGCGCGGCCTCCCCGAGGCGTGCCGCCGCTGCAGCGCTCCAGGGGCCCGGCTCGAGGGCGAGCGCTCGCGTGGCGAACTCCTGCGGATGCTCCTCGTCCCAGCCCACCGGGAGCTCGCGAGTGGGGGTCCGACAGGCGGCACCCAGCGCCAGCGTGGCCAGCAGCAGCGGGAGGAGCGACGACCTCATGGAGGCAGGATAGCCGCGGGCCCCGCCCGGACTCGTGAGCTCCACGGCACGAAGCGACCCCGCACAGGGCTGCCGGGGCGCGGGCCCCTGGTCCGGCAGGGCTCAGTCCGCGAGGCTCCAGGCGCGGAGCCCGGCACCGTCGCTGATCCAGAGCAGGTCGGCTCCGCGGCGGCTCTCGAACGCGTACCAGCGCCAGCGGCCCTCGCCGATGGCCGCGAAGTCCGCGTGCCGGGGGTGACGCGCGCGCCAGACGCGTCCGTCGAAGGAGACGGTCCACTCGCCGAAGGGGGAGCGCTGGACGCTCTGCTCGCCCTCGAGCGGCCGAACGACCCGCATCCCCGAGGTGGGGCCATCGGCCGTGTGCGCGTCCGGCAGGGATCCCTCCCCGGTGGTCCACACGGGCTTGTGCGAGTCCGTGAAGCGTGCGAAGCGACCGCCAGAGGCGCGCACCTGGACGAACTCGGGGCCGGGCGTCGGCCCGGCCAGGGGGCTCCCGATGAGGGCCGGGCCGCTCAGGCCTCCATTCGTGGGGTCCAGGCTCCAGGCCTCGCCTCCCTCGGTGACGAGGAGCATGCGCCCCGTGCGCCCGGGTAGGTGGACGGGAGCGCGCTCGATCCCCGACAGGTCGTCGAGCCGCTCCAGCCACGCCACGCTGCCACCCGAGCGGATGCGGGCGACATGGCCAGCGCGATCGGCCACCACGTGGTCCTCACCGAGGGGGACCGGGATCGCATCGACCGCGCTCTCACTGGCCCAGCTCCGCTCGGGTCGCCGAGAGAGCACGACGCTCTGGCTGCGCGGGCCGGTGAAGCTCACCTCGGTCAGGAGGTGGTCCGGCGCCGAGAGCCGCAGACGGACCGCCTCCTCCGGCAGGACCTCCAGCTCGAACGGGGTCGTCCCCAGGACGGCGTCGTCCCGGACGATCTCGGCGCCCATGGGTTCGCTCGTGATCCGGATGGGCAGGGCCCACTGGGGCGCGTCGTCCTGCATGTGCTCGTCGAGGAGGGCGAGGGCCTCCTCCGGCTCTCCACGCAGGCTGGCCGCACGCGCACGACTCAGGGCGTCGGCTCGGGTCCGGGCAGTCTCGAACTCCTCCTCCAGGGCCGCCAGGACGCGGGGGTCCCCGTCGAGGGCGAACAGCTCCTGGTAGACCGCGACGGCCTCGGCGGGGGCGCGCCGCTCCGAGGCCGCGCGTGCCGCGGCCAGCAGAGCGTTCTGTGACTCGCGCAGGTCGTCGTGCTCCTGCGCGCGCCGCTGCTCCTCGCGCTCGGTCTCGCGTCGCTCGAGCTCCTTCTCCAGCCGGTCGAGCTCGCGCGCGAGGGCGACGTCCTCTCGCGCCGGCGGCACGGCCAGCTGCTGCCGAAGGGCCGACGCCAGCTCGGCGATGCGCCGCTCCGCGTCGACCTGGTCGGGATCCTGGAGGCGGGGCGTGCCCAGCGCCTCGGCCTGGTCGATCAGGGCCGTCCCGATGGC
>WTJQ01000424.1 GCA_011524785.1 Planctomycetota bacterium
CCGCGCTGCGCGAGGGCGTCGCGTGATCGAGGTCCCCGGCGCCCCGCACGACGGTTCCGTCGACGTCCAGGACGGCCCACGCCCCGCGGTGCACCGACTCCAGGGCCCCGCCGCGCCGGAGCTCGACGAGGACCGGATTGACCGGCCAGGGGGATGCGTCCGCGGGCGTCATGGCCGACGAGGGTAGCGGCCACGAGGGCAGCCTCGCCCCGTAGCCTGTGCCCGTGCCCTCGCCCCGCCTCCAGTCCCTGCTGAGCGCCCTCGCTCCGCTGCTCCTGATCGGCGCGATCGGGCTCGCGGTGGCTGTGATCAACCTGGGGGCGGACGCGATCCTCGGGTGGGTCGGCTACGCCCTCGGCGGGGCCGTGGTGGTCTGGGTGCTGGCGGCCTCGATGTGGCCCGCGGAGGCCGACCGGACCTGTCCGCAGTGCAAGGAGGAGGCGCTGGAGCGCCTCGACCCCAACACGACTATGGGCCTGCGCTGCACGGCCTGCGGGCACGTGGACGCTGCCAAGAGCGGCTGGTTCCTGGCCGAGGACGAGGGGCCCCTCGAGGAGCTCGTCCTGCGGCAGCGGGCGGCGAAGAAGGCCCTGCGACGCGCCCGCCGCCAGGCGAATCGCGGGTGAATCCGGGCCATCCCTCGCCCATACTGCGCCTGGGTCGAGTCCTCAGGACCGTGTCGAAGAGAGACGGTCGCGCGGAGACGAGCAGCCCGAGGGAGACGAACAGCCCGAGGGAGACAGGCGACCCAACGGAAGCACTGCCGAGCGATGAGCGAGTCCACAGGAGCCGGGTCCGAGGGATCCAGTGACGCCGCGGAGGCCTACGTCCCCATGCGCATGGGGCGCCTCGTGCTGCGCGACCGCTCCGACCAGCAGTGGATCCAGCTCGTCGAGGTCGACGGGCGCCGCAGCTTCCCGATCGTGATCGGACCTCACGAGGCCCGCGAGCTGCACCGCGTCCTCACGGGCAAGGAGACCCCGCGCCCCCTCACCCACCAGCTCGCGCTGGCCGGCCTCGAGGCCATGGGCGGCGCGCTGGAGACGGTGCGCATCACCGACCTGCGGGACAACACCTTCTACGCCGAGCTGCGCGTGCGCCGCGACAGCGGCGAGCTCGAGGCCCTCGATGCCCGTCCGAGCGACGCCCTGGCGATCGGCCTGCGCGCAGGCTGCTCCTTCGAGATCGCCGAGAGCGTCCTCGAGGAGGTCCGCACCGACGAGGTCGGGCCCGACCCGCTCCCCGAGCCTCCGGACGACGAGGGTCCCGCGGACGGGCAGGCGGACCTCTTCGGAAACGTCGAGGACCCCGAGGCCTGAGCGCTGTCAGACCCCGGGGTCCCCTCGGGGAGCCGGGCTCGGGTCGTGCCCCGCGTCAGGCGGACTCGCCCTTCTTCTTGCGGCTCGCCTTGAAGGGCATCGTGTTGCGCGCCGTCTTCGAGGTGCCCGTGACCTTGCCGTCCTCGGCGACCTTCACCTCGTACTCGAAGGTCCCGTAGTTCTCGGACTCGTACTTGGCGGTCAGGGTGCGGGCCTTGGCGTCCCAGGCCACGTCGCTCAGCGGGCCGCCGCTGCCCATCACGGTCAGGCTGCCGGTGACCGTGCCGTCGGCGAGGTGCTGGAAGCCGAGCTCGAAGCTCCAGCCCTCCATGTCGCCCTCGGTGACCTCGCAGGTCCAGGTGCCGTTGAGCGGCCCCTCGCCCTTGGGGGCGCTGGCCTCGACGACCTCCTCGGCCTCCTTCTCCTCGTCCTTCTCCTCCGGCTCCACGTAGCGCGGGAGGATCGTGTCGGCCATGGCCAGGTTGTAGGCCGTGACCGCCGAGCAGACCGCGGACTGCACCAGGTTGTCCTCGACCGCGTAGCGGGTGGTGTCGTTCTGGGTGTGCCAGACGAAGCGGTAGTCCCGCGCCTCGCGGCCGGTCAGGCCCTTCTCGGTCCAGTAGAAGCCGGGCACGCCCAGACGGTTGAAGGAAGCGTGATCGGACGAGCCGCCGCTGGGCATCTTGTCCTGGACGCTGACGCTGATCGGCATCTCGGGGAAGCGCTCGTTCACGGCCGCGATGGCGGTGGAGAGCATGGGCTCCATGGCCTCGGTGCAGACGAGGCCGCCCTGGTAGCCGGTGCCGCCGTCGTCCACGAAGCAGGCGGAGACGCCGTCCATCTGGCCCGTGTCGCGCAGCCACTCGGCGTACTTGCGCGAGCCGTGGAGGCCCTGCTCCTCACCGCTCCACAGGCAGACGCGGATCGTGCGCCGGGGCTGGACGCCCACCGCCGCGAGGATGCGCGCGGCCTCGACCATGACGGTCGCGCCCGTGCCGTTGTCCTGGCAGCCCTGGGAGCCGGGACCGTTCCAGGAGTCGAGGTGGGCCGAGATGATGACGACCTCGTCCGGGAACTCGGTGCCGGGGATCTCGGCGATGACGTCGAAGACCGGGAAGGGCCCCTCGGTGAACCAGTGGACGAGATCGGCCTCGAGCTCGACCACCGCGCCCTCCGCGAGGCGCTCCTCGATCGCCTCCGCGTCCTTCTTGCGGATCGCGATGGCCCGCTCGGTGGGCAGCGTGTCCATCGTGAGGTCGAGCCAGTTGCGCACGCCGCCGGTCACGACCTGGTCGTTGCGGCTGGGCTGCAGCTTGCCGGCGATCCCCGCGGCCTCGATGGCCTCCGCGATCTCCTCCCTGGCCTTGCGGTCGTCCTCACGCTCCTCGCGGCTCTGGTCGCGCATCCGGCGACGTCGAGCGCTCGCGTTCTCGAGGATCCAGGCGCCGGGGAGGTCGGCACGCACGGCCTCCAGCTCCTCGCGGGTGGTCGGCATCTTCACGACGCGGCCGCGCATCGGGCCATCGGTCCCAGGCGCCCAGGCGCGGGTGGTGAACTCGAAGTCGAGCTCGTCGGGGGCGACCATCTTCACGCTGGAGGGACCCCGGTCGAACCGCACCGGCACCTCGCCCCACTTCCACAGGTGTGCGTTGGAGAGGCCGTAGTCCTGGAAGCGACCGCGGGCCCAGACCGACGCGCGCTCGAGACCGGCCGAGCCGGTGAGCCGCGGCCCGATGTTGAGGCACAGGTCCTCGAGCGTGGACCACACCTGGGAGCGCTCGGTGCCCTCCTCGATGAGGGACTGGACGACCTCGGGCGCGCCCTGGGCGTGGGCGTTGGAGGTCACGAGCGGCAGGGCGCCGATGAGGGCGACGGCGAAGCGGGGGCTGAGGGTCATGCAGGTCTCCTGAGGTGCCGATGCTATCCCGGGAGCGCGGCCTGCGGGGTCCCCTTGCACAGCCGGTACGGAGGGTCCGGCCCCGGTGTGCCGGGAGGGCCCTTCGCCGTGCCGCGCAGAGGACCTACGCTGCGTGGACCTACGCTGCGTGGGCCTGGGCCGCGAGGGCCCGGAGGACGAGGACGATGAGCGAGCAGGAGACGAGCCAAGCGCCGGGGCCGGCGTCCCGCGTGGGGCTGCTGGTCCTGTTCCTGCTGGCTGCAACCCTGCGCCTCTTCCCGATCGACCACGGCGCGCCCGACAACCACGTCCCGGACACGCACGTGGTGCGCGCGGCCCTGGGCATGGCCAACGACCGCGACCCCGTGCCGCCGGTCGGACGCTGGAGCACCTACCCCAACCTCCTCCCCTACACCCTCGTCCCCTGCTTCGCCGCCCAGTACGCCGTGGGGCGCGCGACCGGCGAGTGGAGCGGGGCCGGCGAGTACGCGGCGGTCCTCAAGGAGCACCCCGAGCGCGCGCACCTCTTGGCGCGCCGCGTGCTGGCCCTGCTGTCCGCGCTGCTCCCCGTGGTCCTCGTGCTGGGCCTCCGCGCCGCGGGGCTGGGGACCGGCGCGTGGTTCGGCGGGGTCCTCGGTGCGACGAGCCTGCTCCTGGTCCACCTCGGCCTGCACCAGCGTCCCTGGGCTCCGCTCGCCACCTTCACCGCCCTCACCATGGCCGCTGGCGGCGTGCACGCGCGCTCGGGCTCGGGGCGGGCGCTCCTGCTGAGCGGCGTTGGCGCAGCGCTCGCCTTCAGCACGCACCAGGCCGGAGCGCTCACGGTCCTGATCCCGGCCCTCGCCTGGGTGGCATCCCCCAGGGGCTGGAGCGGAGGCGAGCTGCGCGAGCGCCTGACCCTCGGGCTGCGCTCGGCGCTGTGCTTCCTCGTCCTCGCCCTCGCGGTCGGGCACCCGTACCTTGTGCGCTACGGCGCCACCCCGACCGAGGCCGTGGCAGCAGGCGAGCACCTCGCCCACAACTCCGCCGTCTCGATCGGCGGCCAGTCGGTGGTCTTCCAACTCTCCGGCGCGACCTTCGCGCGCCTCTCGAAGGCGCTCGCGAGCTACGACCCGGTCCTGCTGCTCTTCGCGCTCCTGGGGCTGCTCCCCGCGCTTCGTTCGCGAGCCTGCATCCCCGCCACCGGGTTCACCCTGCTCTGGGGCGCCTTCTTCCTGACCAACCAGAACGACCATGTTCGGTACCTGATCCCGATGGCGGCCGGGCTGTGCTGGCCGGCGGCCGTGGCGTTCGAGCGCCTGCGTCCGGGCCTCCGCCCCTGGGCCGCGCTGGCCCTCCTGGTCCCGATGGTCCAAGCCGTCCGCCTCGGCGTCGTCCTCCGCCGCGACGACACGCGCGCCCTTGCCCGCGCCGACCTGGAGCGGCTCGACCTCGACGGCGCGGTCGGCATCGATGCGGGCGGTCCCCCGGTGGCGCTGACGCTCGATGCCCTGGGCAGGCTCGAGGCGATCCGGCCCCTGCGCGCCCGCGAGGAGCACCGCCAGCTGCTGCTGGACGCGGGCCTCGTGACCGACGCGGGCCTGGGCCTCGATGCCGTGCCGCTGGAGGACGTGTTCGAGTTCGACGTGCGGCATCGCGCGAGCTGGACCCGCCCCGCGGCGCTCGCGGCCCTCGGCGTGGAGGAGGGCGACGCGGACCGGACCCTGGACGCCCTGCGCTGCTCGCACGTGCTGCTCGCGGATCGCACCCCGCTCGACGGACATCCTCCCGCGCTGCTCGACCCGCGCGCGCCCAGCCAGGAGCCCGGACCCGACCTCGCCTCCCACGAGGGGGGGGTGCGCCCGAAGCTCCCCCCCATCTCCGTGGAGGCCGAGCCCCTGCAGGTCTGGAGTCCGGGCGACGGAGTAACGGATGCCCGCCTTCCGCTCGAGCTGGACAACCCCCTG
>WTJQ01000646.1 GCA_011524785.1 Planctomycetota bacterium
GGGCTGCATCCCGCCCTCCTGACGGCGGCCGACCGGGGCGTCTGGGTGGCTGCCGAGGCGGAGGTGAGGCTCCGGCGCGGCGCCGGGGAGGTCGGGCGCCAGCAGGGGCTGCCGCGCCTGGAGGCCCTGCTTGGCGCCACCGAGCCCCTGGGCGGGTCCCTCGCCCGGGCGTTCCCCCCGGCGCGCCTCGCCCACCTGCAGGTGGACGGGACGGACGCCCTGCGCCCCGCGCGTGCGCTTGCCCCCCCGGCGGGCCCAGCGCTATCCTGACGCGTTCGCGGCACGGCCCGGAGACTCCGCCCGGAGGCTCCACGTGCGCCCGGCTCCTGGCTCTCCCCCCGGCCAGTCCCCACCGATCCCATGGACCTCACTCTCCCTCAGCGCCTCCAGCAGTCCGTTCAGGGCTCGTTCCACAAGACCGCGCTGCTGCAGAAGCGCGTGCGCGAGCTGATCCTCGGCGCCTCCCCCCTCGTGGAGACGCGCGAGACGAACCCGATCAAGGTCGCCTTCCTCGAGATGGAGCGCGGTCTCATCGAGCTGGTCCCCGACGAGGACAGCCCGGCTCCGCCCAACGCCCTCTGAGGATCACGGCGTCGCGGATGAGCCGCGGCGCTCGACCGTCGCCCGCTCCCGGCCGACGCGCCCCGCGCGGCCCACGCCCTTGGCCGCACCCCGTCGCCGCCCCGAGGACTGGCTCGCCCAGCGCGGCGTCCTCCAGGCGCTGCTGGTCCCGCCCTCGCTGCTGATGGCGCTGGTCGCCAGGGCGCGAGCCGCCCTGTACGACCGCCGCCTGATCGGTGCGTTCGAGGCCGACGTCCCCGTGGTCTCGCTGGGCAACCTGACGGCCGGCGGGACGGGCAAGACCCCCGCGGCCGTGCTGGTCGTCGAGGCCCTGCGCGCGCGCGGCCACCGCCCCGGCCTGCTGTCCCGCGGGTATGGCGCGCGGGACGGCGCGCCCAACGACGAGGCGGTCGAGCTGGCGCGCCTCCTGCCTGGCGTGGATCACGTGCAGGAGCCCGACCGCGTGGCGGGCGCACGCCGTCTGGCCGATCGCGGTGCCACGGTCGTCGTGCTCGACGACGGGTTCCAGCACCGCCGGCTGGCGCGAGACCTCGACCTGGTCCTGGTGGACGCGACCCGGCCGCTCGGCCTCGCGGCTCCGGGACCCTCGGCCCGGCCCGTCGAGGCCCTGCTGCCGCGCGGCCTCCTGCGCGAGCCGCCCTCGGCCCTCGCGCGAGCCCACGCGGTCCTGCTCACGCGCACGGACCAGGTCGATGCGTCGAGCCTCGAGCGGCTGGAGGAGCGCGTCGCGGGCTGGGCCCCAGGCGTCCCGGTCCTCCGCACGCGCCACGCGCCTGCGCGCCTCGACACCCCCGAGGGACCTCGCGACCTCGAGACGCTCGCGGGCCTCCCGGTCCGCCTCGTCTCGGGGATCGGCAACCCGGCGGCCTTCGAGGCGACGGTGCGCGATCTCGGGGCCGAGGTGGTCGAGCATCGCGTTCACCCGGATCACCACGACTTCCGCGCCAGCGACCTCCCGCCTCGCGAGGGGCCGCCGGTGCTGTGCACCCTCAAGGACGCCTCGAAGCTCGAGGCGCTCGGGCTGCGTCCGTGGGTCTTGGAGGTCCGGCTCGAGGTGACGCGCGGAGCGTCCTGGCTCGAGGAGCTGCTCGACCTGCTGCCGCCGGGGCCTGAACCGGGGGGCGAGGCGCGGTGAGCGACCCGCTGCTCGACGTCCGGATCGCGGACGCTCCGCCGGAGTCACCCGCGGTGGAGCTGCCGCCCCTCGACGAGGGGCCTGCCGGCGTGCGCCAGCTGGTGGAGTACCTCGCGCTCCGCGGGCTCACCGGAGGCCTCGCGGCCCTGCCGGCCAGCCTCCTGCGTCCGCTCGAGGCGCTCCTCGCGCGGGCGCTCCCGACGCTCGACCCGCGCCACGCGCACGGTGCGCGCGACTTCCTCCGCACGGCGTTCCCCGAGGCGGATCCGGGCGAGGTGGAGGAACTGCTGCGTGCCGCCTACCGTCACCTGATCGACGTGACCCTGCGCGCGGACCGCCTGCGGGCGCGCATGGTCGGGCACCGGATCGGGGACTTCTTCGACCTCGAGCTCTGCGACGAGGCGCGCGAGCTGTTCGAGGCACGGGGCCACGGACAGGGAGTGCTGGGACTGTCCGCGCACCTCGGCTGGTGGGAGCTGACGGGCCACGTGCTCATCCCGTGCGGGCTCGGTCCGGCCTACGCGATCATCAAGCCCCCCAAGAACGCCTTCCTGACCCGGTACATGCTGCGCTCGCGGGCGCGGATGGGCGCCCTGTGCCTGCCCCGGCACGGCGCGATGCGCGCGCTCCCCGCGCTCCTCCGCGCGGGCGCCACGACTCAGCTGCTGGTGGACCAGCGCTCCGTGCGTGGCTGGGTGGAGGCGCCGTTCTTCGGCCGTCCTGCCAACTGTGACCGGACCTTCGGCGTGCTGGCCCGCCGCGTGCCCAAGCCGATCCTGGTGTACGCGTGCCTGGGGACCGAGGACCCCGAGCGCTTCCGCTTCGTCGCGCCTCGGGTGCTCGATCCGGCGGAGTTCGCGGACCTCCAGCCCGAGGAGTGTGCCGCGCGGGTCAATCAGCACATCGAGTCCTTGATCCGGATGGCCCCGGACCAGTACTTCTGGCTGCACGACAGGTTCCGGGGTCGAGACCCGCTGGAGCCCTCCTCGGCGGCCTCCTGAGGGCGCCGGGGCCGCCGGATCGATCGCCCCGCTCCCCGTCCCCCCCTGGCCATGACCGCCGACGACCTGCATCCGTTCCCGCCCATGAGGGGCGTCCGTCTCCAGCCCCTGGCGGAGCGGCCCAGCCTCGTGCGGCGCGAGGACTTCTGCGAGGTCCCCCCGCCCATGCCGGGCTTCGGACGCTTCGTCGAGGCGCTCCCCGACATCTACGCGGGGCGCGACTTCAAGGCGCTGGTCGAGGCGCTCGCGAGCGCTCGCCTCGCAGGACGGCCGGTGGTCTTCGCCATGGGGGCGCACGTCCTGAAGGTGGGCCTCGCTCCGCTGGTCATCGACCTCATGCGGCGCGGCGTGATCACGGACGTCGCGATCAACTCGGCGGGCGCGATCCACGACTTCGAGATCGCCACCGTCGGCTTCACCTCCGAGAAGGTCGACACCCAGCTGCCCGCCGGGGACTTCGGCTTCGCCCGGGAGACGGGGGAGGCCCTCGCTCGCGCAGCCAAGCGCGGCGCGCACCCGCCCGCGGGGGAGACCCTTGGCTTCGGCCGCGCCCTCGGGCGCGAGCTCCTCGACCGGGAGGCCCCGCATCGCGAGCTCTCGGTGCCGGCGGAGGCGGTGCGGCTGGGCCTCGGGGTCACGTGCCACCCCGCGATCGGCGCGGACATCGTCCACATGCACCCGTGCTGCGACGGCGCCGACCTCGGGGCTGCGGCCCTGGCGGACTTCCACCACGTCTGCGGCCGCGTCGCCGACCTCGACGGCGGCGTCTGGGTGAACGTCGGGTGCGCGGTCGTCCTCCCCGAGGTGTTCCTCAAGGCCGTCAGCGTCGCGATCAACCTGGGCCACGGCCTCGACGGCATGACCACGGCCAACCTCGACATGATCCGCCAGTACCGCGCCGAGACCAACGTCGTCCGCCGGCCGCCCGGTAGGGGCCTGACCCTGGTGGGGCAGCACGAGCTGCTGCTGCCGCTGCTGCGCATGGCCGTACTGGATCGCCTGGCCGACGCCGGGTGGGAGGGCGCGCGATGAGCTCGGCCTTCGACGCGGACAGCCTCCTGCACGCCCTCGGCCGCGTGGGTCGCCCGCGGGTCGCCGTGGTGGGGGATCTGATCCTCGACCGCTACGTCGTGGGGGACGTGGCGCGGATCTCTCCCGAGGCCCCGATCCCGGTCCTCGCGGCGCGGAGCGAGGAGCTGCGCCTCGGGGGCGCGGGCAACGTCGCCGCGAACCTCGCTGCCATGGGCGCCGACGTCGCGATGGTGGCGCTCGTTGGGGACGACGGGCGCGGACGGGCCCTGCGCGAGCTGCTCGAGGAGCTCTCGATCGACGCCAGCGGCGTCGCGATCGATCCCGAGCGGCCGACCATCGAGAAGACGCGGCTCCTCTCCGGGGTCCAGCAGATGCTCCGCGTGGACCGCGAGGACGCGAGCCCCCTCGAGGGCGAGGTCGCCGCCCGCGTCCTGGAGGCGGCCCGCGCGGCCGTCGAGCGAGCCGACGCCGTGGTCCTCTCGGACTACGGGAAGGGGCTGCTGACCGCCGAGCTGGACGCGGCCCTGATCGCGGCCGCCCGCGAGCGCGGCATCCCGTGCCTCGTCGACCCCAAGGGCAGCGACTGGGCGCGCTATCGCGGGGCGACCCTCGTGACGCCGAACCGCAAGGAGGCCGAGGAGGCCCTGGGACGCTCCCTCCGGAGCCCGGAGGAGGTGTCCGCGGGGGCGGCCGAGCTGATCGAGCGCAACGGGCTCGACCACGTGGTGATCACCCTGTCGGCGGACGGCATCCACCACCGGAGCGCCGGGGGGGCCGAGGGACGCGTGCCGGCGGAGGCCCGCCAGGTCTACGACGTCACGGGCGCGGGCGACACGGTGGTGAGCCACCTCGCCGTGCACCTGGCCGCCGGGCTCGAGCTCGCTCTCGCCGTCGCCCTCGCCAATCAGGCGGCCGGCATCGTGGTCGAGCGGCTCGGGACCCACGCGGTGACGCGCGAGGAGCTCCGCCTGCGGCTGGAGGAGCTCGACCCTGGCGGCGTGGGCAAGGTGCTGGCCAGCAGCGAGGCCCTCGACCGGCGCCTCGAGGCCTGGAGGCGCGAGGGGCGTCGCGTCGTGTTCACCAACGGCTGCTTCGACGTCCTGCACCGCGGGCACGTGGAGTACCTGCGCTTCGCCAGGCGCCAGGGCGACGTGCTCCTGGTGGGCGTCAACAGCGATGCCAGCGTCACGAGGCTCAAAGGCCCCTCGCGCCCGGTGAACGGGCTCGAGGATCGCATGGAGGTGCTGGGGGCGCTCGAGGTGGTCGACGGCGTCGTGGCGTTCGAGGAGGACACTCCGGCGGCCCTCATCGAGCGCGTCACCCCGGCCGTCCTCGTCAAGGGCGAGGACTGGCGCGACAAGGGCGTGGTGGGGCGCGAGT
>WTJQ01000083.1 GCA_011524785.1 Planctomycetota bacterium
GCCGTCCTTGCGGCGGTAGCCCCGCGGGCTCTCGGCGAACGCGCGCAGGACCCAGGCGGTCTGCTCCACATCCCCGTAGGCGCCGCTCGTCCGGTCCTGCTGCGCGCGCAGCCAGCGGAGGGACGGGTCCAGCACCTCCTTGAGGTCGCCCAGCTCGTCCTGGGCCGTGGCGCTCCCGTTCGACGGGAGCGCTGAGCTCGATGCCCTCGTCGCCGGCATGGAGAGCTCCGCAGCGGTCGCCAGGGGAGCGAGGAGGGGCAGCAGGAGGAGGTGGTGACGCATGGCGGTGTGCTGGGTGCGAACGGGGCTCGACCCCGGCCCATTGTGCGGGGCGAGGCGTCCCGCTGTGGGGAGAACGGGGCGTTCCCACCTAGGGTTCACGGGGCGCGACCGAACCCTCGTCCCGCCCGCGGGTACCCTGCGCCCATGGCCCCGCGCACCACCGTCCCGCTGGACTTCGTCCGCCGCGACCCCGCCAGCATGCGGGAGCGCGCGGAGGAGCTCCTGGCCGACCTCCGGACGCGGCGTAGCGTTCGTGAGTTCTCCGACGCTCCCGTGCCCCTCGACGTGGTCGAGCGCTGCATCGAGCTCGCGGCGACCGCCCCGTCCGGAGCGCACCAGCAGCCCTGGACCTTCGCGCTGGTCACCGACCCTGCTCTCAAGGCGCGGATCCGAGCCGCCGCCGAGGAGGAGGAGCGCGCGAACTACGGCGGGCGCATGAACGACGAGTGGCTCGACGACCTGGCGCCCCTGGGCACCGACGCCGACAAGCCCTTCCTGGAGACGGCCCCCTGCCTCGTGATCCTGTTCCGTCAGGCGTGGGGAGAGCTCCCGGACGGCACGCGGAAGCAGCACTACTACACCCAGGAGAGCGTCGGCATTGCCGCCGGGTTCCTGCTGGCGGCCCTCCACCGCGCCGGCCTCGCGACCCTCACGCACACGCCCTCGCCCATGGGCTTCCTCGGCGAGGCCCTGGGACGCCCTGAGAACGAGAAGGCGTTCCTGCTGGTCCCGGTCGGCTATCCCGCCGAGGGCTGTGAGGTCCCCGACCTCGAGCGCAAGCCGCTGGACGAGGTGCTCGTCCGCTTCGACTGAGCGGTGGGCCGCAGCCGTTCAGCGGCGCTGCTCTCGACGCCGAGGTGGCTCTCCTGGCGGCATCACGGACTCTCGGGCCGGGGCGACCCCCATGGGGAGAGGGTGGGGACCCAGTGCCGGCGAGCGAGGCGCACTGGGGCATCGGAGACCTCCGCGAATCGGCGCGTCCCCTGAGCTTCGGGAGGAGCTGCCTGCCTCATGCGGTCACGGCTGGGCGGAGCCATCGAGCAGCGAGCACACCGCGCGATGATGCCGGCGCGCGGCGGGTACACCGCGTGATGATGTTGGCGCGCAGCGAGTCCACCGCGCGATGAGACTTGCGTACGGCGGGAACACTCCGCCGTGCAGCCAGCGCCCAGGCGAATCACGGGGCGCAGGTCACTGCGCCGCGCGGCAGGGCTCGCACGCGCAGCCGTCGAGCTTGCGCACGCCCATGGAGACCAGGCCCTCGACGAGCTGCTTGCGGGCCTCGCGGAGAGCCTCCTGGCTGCGGGCGGAGCCGCGCCAGCGGAACCCGTGGCGGGGGAGTGCCGGGGCCCCCGGCTGGTCGGGCAGATCCTGCAGGGCGAGGATGGCGACGCCATCGGCGAGGCTCAGCGCAGCCCGCCGTCCGTCCTCGCTCAGGACGACCCCGGAGCCGGGCGGGATGTCGCTGTAGGCCTCCGGAAGGAGGTTCGAGCCGGCCAGCAGGGCGCGCCCCACGTCGGTCGCCTCGTCTCCGAGCGCCTGCAGCACGAGGTCCGCCTTCGCGCCGCCCGCCATCGCCGCCGTGCGGAACACGGCCGGCGACGGCGTGCGCGCCTCCCACCACAGGTCGTGCTCCCCCTGGTTCTGCCCGCGGACGCCGACCACCGCCCAGGCGCAGCCGCGAAGGACGGGGTGCTGGATGAGGCGCGTGACCTCGGTGTCCACCTCGCTGTACTCCGCGCGGTGCCGGTTGCGCAGGATGCGGGCGTCCTCCACGTCCCGTGCCCAGGGGGCGCGATTGCGGGGGCTGAGCTGCTCCACCGCGCCGCGGCCGGTGGGGAACAGCTTGGCCGAGCGCTCGGTGGGGAGGTAGGGGGGCAGCGGGTGCCCGGTGTGCAGCCAAAGGAACACGGGGCCCCCCTGGTGCTCGGCGAGGCTCCGCAGGGCGCTGGCGCCCAGGACGTCGACCGGCGTCCCCAGCGGGGCGAGGTGCACCTCGTCGAAGCCTCGCAGGAGCCCGGAGGCCCGCCCGAGGCTCTCGCCCTCGATCACGGCCACGGTCCGGTAGCCCTGGGTGCTCAGGAGCGTGGCCAGGGTGGGCGCCTCGCGGGACAGCCGCTCGCGCCCGGTACGCACCCCGTTCTGTTCGGGGGGGCGGCCCGTGAGGATGGAGGCCAGCCCGGCGCGCGTGCCCAGCCCGGCGGCGCGGACGGCGCGCACGCGCCCCTCTCGCGCGGCGTTCTCGGTCAGCGCGGCGTAGCCGGGCTCCAGGACCGTCTCCGCGGTCAGTCCGTCGACGGTGACGAGCAGGACGCCGGACCGGACGACCGGGACCACGACGCGCGGCTGCTCGAGGACGAGGGCGACGTGGCGACCGAGGCGACTCGGGAGTGCTCGGAACGTGGCGCTGAGGGTCTGCCCCTGCAAGGCCTCCGGCAGCTCGAGGAGCACCGAGGTCCAGCGACGAGTCCCATCGGGGTTGGGCACGTGCTCGAAGCGCGTCTCGATGGGCGCCCCGCGGGCGGGCCAGACCTTGGCCTCGAGCGTGAAGCGCTTGTCCTCGAGGTCCTCGGGCACGGCGAAGCCCGTGTGCAGGCGACTGCCCTCGAGGGCCTCGAAGGTGCACCGGAGGGGAGCGCTGCTGCTGAGCACCATCCCCCTGCGCTCCTCGCCGCCGGCGCGGATCCAGTCCGGGACGCCGGGACGCGGGAGCCGCGCCAGGGGATCCTCCCGCACGAGGTCGAGGCCCAGGACGTCCACGGAGCCGACGTCCCCGACGGCCCGCACGATCACGCGATCGGGGCGCGGTCCACTCGCCGGGAGTCCCAGGGAGACCGTGGTCGAGCGCTTGGGCCCCTTGACCCGCAGCGGGCGCGAGCTCGCGATCACGCGCTCTCCCCGGCGCGCCTCGAGGACGACCGAGCCCGGGCCCGTGCGGCAGTGCAGCCGGAGCGCGTTCCACGGGAGGTCGGGCAGCTGAGTGGTGACGAGGCCTCGGCCGATGGCCACGCGGAGCGCCGGAGGCTGGCCCTCGGGCTCCACCAGGAGGACGCCCTCCGCGCTGCGCGGAGCGAGAGCACGGTCGCGCGGCCCACGGATCCCGCGCTGTTCGAGGACCTCGTCGGGCTGCAGCTCAGGGGGCGTGCCCACCACCACCACCAGGGGCTCGACCCGGACGGGTTCCTGGGGAGCGGCCGCCTCGACCGGCTTCGAGCAGCCGGCGAGCAGCAGGACGCAGAGGGCGAGCAGGAGCATGGGGCGGGCGGGAGCGTCGCCCCCGCACTCTAGTCTTCGGCAGGAGCCAGTCGTACTGCCGTCCCGTAGGCCAGAACTTCGGCCGCTCCCTGGGAAACCTGACTCGTTCCGAAGCGCAGTCCGACCACGGCGTCGGCCCCGAGGGCGCGAGCCTCCGCGGAGAGCCGGTCGAGGGCCTGCTCGCGCGCCTCCGCCACGAGCTTCGTGTACTCGTCGACCTCGCCCCCGACGATGTTGCGGAACACGGCCAGGATGTCCTTCCCGAGGTGGCGAGAACGGACGGTGCTGCCGCGAACGATCCCCAGGACCTCCTGGACGGGGCGGCCGGGGGAGTCGGTGGTGGTGAGGATCACTGGCGGACGTCTCGGTAGGGGTCGTGGGGGAGCCGCGCGAGGCGCTCGCGCAGGGTGCGGACGAGGAGCAGCAGGAGCCCGACCAGCAGGGCCAGGGCGAGCAGGCCAGCCTCACGGTCGAGGCCCCTCGTGCCCGCCAGCTCGAGGCCGGCGAGGATCAGGAGGCCGGCGGCCGCGGCGCAGGCGAGCGTCCAGCCTAGACCCCCGAGCAGGCGGTGCAGCGTCCCGCGCTCCAGCGCCGCGACGGCCAGCCGCCCCGGCTCGGGTGGGGCCACCTCGCGGGCGAGCACCTCGAGGCGCTGGAGCTCCGAGACCTCGAGGCGCAGGGGCTCCTCGTTCGCGAGCCGTCGCTCGAAGGCCTCGCGCTCGTCGGGCTCCAGCTCGCCGTCCGCATAGCGCATGGCGAGCAGCTGGTCCTCGGTCGGCGGCGTGCTCATGCGGGACCATCCTCCAGCGCCTCGCGCAGCCTGCGCCGCGCGTGGAACAGGCGCGACATCACCGTGCCCTCCTTGATGCCGAGGGTCGCCGCGATCTCGCGGTACGCGAGCTCCTCCTGGTGACGCAGCGCCAGGATCTCGCGGTCGCGTGCGCGCAGGGTCGCGAGCGCAGCGCGGTAGCGCTCGACGGCCTCGCGTCCCTCGGCGATCCGCTCGGGCAGGGGCTGCGGGTCGACGAGCTCGAAGTCGGGACCGTCGCCCTCGTCCGCGGAGCCATGGAGGCTCAGGGCCACCCGGCGCTTGCGCAGGTGCGAGATGCACGTGTTGCGCAGGATGCGCTGGAACCAGGGGAAGAACGGCTGGCCCGGGTCGTAGCTCGCGCGCCCGCGGTACGCCTTGAGCAGGGCCTCCTGGGCGAGGTCGCGTGCATCCTCCTCGTGGCCCACCAGGGCGTGAGCCAAGCGCTGCGCGCGCCTCCCCACGAGTCGCACGAGCTCGCCGAAGGCCTCGTGGTCCCCGGAGTGGGTGCGGATCATGAGCTGGGTGGCTTCCATCAGGAGGGGGTCCACGGGCCGTGAGGGGGTGGACTCCATGGGCGGATCCGCCTGTACGCGCGGCTCGCGGTCCCTATTCACGCGATCCCCGGATTCCCGGCGGCCTGCTCGAGCACCACGGCCGCGGCCCTGGCGGCGGCTCCGGGCGGACCGAGGCGCTGGAATGCGCGCTCGAGGCCCCGCCGCACCTGGGCCCGCGCGTCCTCGTCCTGGTCCAGGCGCCGGGCAGCCTCCGAGAAGGCCTCGGG